>JAYURE010000430.1:0-4618 GCA_043756345.1 Deinococcales bacterium
CTTGGGATGAAATAACTTCCCGATATCGAACGTGAAAGCGTGCAGTACGGTGAAGCTTTACGAAACCAAACAAGGAAGTTATTTCATCCTGGATACTTACGGGCTTGCGGCGCTTCCGGGCTGGATCGTCTTCGCTCGAAAACCCGCAAGTCCCATTTCACTGCTGCACCGATCTAACTTGAGAACGATCTGACTTGAGAACGATCTGACTCGATCCATCGCTATTGGCAAGATGTCAATGCTCGAGCCGCACACCGTACCATCGCGTAGTAGCATTCATCTCATGGAGGCCCACCATCACCTGCAAGCCCTCGGCCTGACCGAGTACGAGGCTCGAGCTTACGTGGCGTTGCTGGGGCTTGGGCGGGCACAACCGGCCAAGATTGCGCGGCACTCAAAGATTCCGCGCCCAAAAGTCTACGAAACGCTCGAACGGCTCGAGGCTCGAGGTTTGGCGACACGGACTCAGGTTTCACCGCTCGAGTACGCGCCGCTTTCAATGCGTGAATACCTGTCCCGATCCCGCCGTGAATTCGATGGACGGCTCGAGGATTTGGAACGCGCCCTGGTTCGCTTGACGCCAGAACCCGCGCCTGAAGCGGTTTATCCGTTGCGCGGCGAGGCGGCCGTGCTCGGCCTGATCGAAGATTTGATCATCAATGCTCGGCGCACGCTGCATCTGGCTGGCCCGGAAGCCATGCTCGAAACGCTCGAGGCTCGAGCCGGTCGTGGCGTTCAAGTCTCGAGGTCAATCCTCAAGGATCAACCCTCAATTGCGGCAGAGGGTCAAACCCCGTTGTTGGTCGCTCGAGATTCCGAGGCCGCCGTGGTCGCACACCTGATCGAGAACGCTCCGACCGAAGTCCATGGCGTTCACACGCACAACCCGGTGATCGTGCGTTTGGTCGAAGGGTACATCACGTTGGCGGCGCTGCATGCTTCAAATCCGAACTCTTCAAATCCGAATACTTCAAATCCGAAAGCTTCAAGTCCAAAGACCCGCGCCTGACCCGGTAAACTAGATTCCATGAAGTTGGTCAAACGCAGCCTCGAAGACCCGGCGCAAGCGTCCCGAGACGAACAACTTGCCGCCAAAATCATGGCGCACTTTGCGTTTGGCGAGGCATTCCCGGAAGGCGAGGCGGGCATCTCGAGGTTCGGTCATACCGCACCGGTTCCGACACCATTCGCGCTGCCATGGGCGCTCGAGCCGAACGAAATTTGGTTGGCGCATCAGTTCGGGACATTTTTTTTCGGACTGGAATCTCGAGGTGATTTTCGCAAAGCGGGCGCAGCGGCGCTGTTATTGACCTCGCACGGTTTGCGCTTGATGCTCGGCACGGGCGGCCCTGAACGACCCAACGGTTGGACGCAGGCCCAACGCGGCGAAATTCATGCTCCGGCCTCAAAAATACAAACCCATCAATTTCGCCTGATCGAACTCGAGGAGGTTGGTGCGGCAGACCTGCTCTATTTGCGTTTTTGGCGACTCGAGGCACTCGTTCTCAGGATCGGTTGGGCACGAAGCTTGAGCGCGATGATCACGGGCTTGAAAGTGCTCGAGAAACAGGCTCCCGCCCTCGAGAACAGTGTAGTAAATGTTGCCGAACCGAACTCGAACAGCCTCGAGATTCGAGTCGCCAAATCCCAAAACACACCATCCCGAAGCGCAAATGATCATGTGATTGAAATTCCGAGCAAATCAGTCTGAGTCTGCGGGTTGAACCTTACGCTGACAGGAAATACTTAACGGCTCTCGGCCCGAACCGGTCCACTCGAGGATCGCACCACCAAACGCACCGGCAAGAGTTGACCGCGTGCCGGTTTCCCCTCGAGCAATTCAAGCATGATCGTGGCGGCAGTGTGCCCAAGCAAACGCAACGGTTGATGCACCGTCGTCAGGCGTGAACGCACCGGTTCGAGCGGCAAGTCATCGAAGCCCGTCACGCTGATGTCCTCTGGGATGCGCAAGCCACGGTCCTCGAGCGCCTGCATCGCACCGAGCGCCATCTCGTCGCTGGCACAGGCGAGGGCAGTAAAATCCAAACCAGACTCGAGCGCCTGCATGATCGCCCGGTACGCACCGAGTTCGCTGAATTGACCATCCAGGATCAAAGTCGGATCGTATTGAAGGTTCGATTCCTCGAGCACCGCTCGATACGCCTCGAGGCGCACCTGTGCCGTCTGCCCGAACGTCTCGAGGTACATTGGCGCAGTCTGATCGATGGGTCCGCCCGTCAAATGCGCGATACGCCTGTGTCCCAGACCAATCAAATGCTGCATCACCTGCCGCATGCCAAAACGGTTGTCCACTTCAACCCAGGCATCATGCTCGATGTTGTCGGCATCGCTGATGACCACGAACGGAATTTTGCGACGACGCAACTCCTCTGGCCTGGAATCAGAAAGGTGAACGCCAGGCACGATCACACCGGCACAACTGCCGGGATCATCGTTCTCGAGGATGCGCACCACGTAACCACCATCGACGAGGGCCTCTTGGATCAGATCGACCAGAAGCGTGTAATACGGGTTGCGCAAACTGTTGTTGGTGAACCGCGTGATGCCGATCACGGTTCTCGAGCGACGGGCCAGTTGCCTTGCGCCGATGTCGGGCACGTACCCGAGTTGTTCGACCACCTCGAGCACTTTGGCACGGGTGTCCACGTTGACGCCCGCACGGTTGTTCAGGGCGCGGGAGACCGTGCCGGTGGAGACTCCGGCAACGCGGGCTACTTCAAAAATGGTGGGTTTAATCATGGGATGTTTCACCGGTGTTTGGAGCGAAGAAGATGCGGAAAGAGGATGGCTCCGGGTAAGCGTATTCTTGTTAGATCTTGAGCAAACCAAAATTGAGAAATCTCTTCAACCACGAACCTCGAGCGGCTGAACTCGAGGTTCGCATTCCGAATCGTTATTACCGGATTAAAAAGAAGTTGAGACTCATCCTTTGACACCGCTCGAGACGGCGCTTTTGACGAACCAACGTTGGAAGATCAAGAAAACCAGCAATGTCGGCAGGGTCGCCATGGCAGCGAAGGCCAGACGGTCGCCCCAGTTGAACGGAGCTTGCCCGAAAAAAGTTTGCATCGAAAGCGGCAACGGTGAGAACTCATCGCCCTGAACCGTCATCACCGGCCAAAGCAGGTCGCCCCAACGCGCCAAAAATTGCAGAATCGCCACGGTTGCAAAGACTGGCCCGGACAGCGGCATCATGATGCTCCAGTAAGTTCTGAACTTGCTGGCCCCATCGACGGTTGCGGCCTCCTCGAGTTCCTTGGGTAGCCCAATGAAGAACTGATAGAACAGGTAAATCGAGAAAGCGTTTGCCACCAACGGAATGATCTGCACGTGGTAACTGTTGATCCAACCGAATTGGTTGACCAGCAGCAGCAACGGCACTGCAATCGCTTGGAAGGGAATGATCACCAACGAAACAACCAGCGTCAGCAGAAAATCTCGACCAACAAAACGAAAACGGGCCAGCGCATAGGCGAACAAGCTGTTGACGCCCAAGCCGAGCACAACCGTCGTGATGACCACGATCAGCGAATTCATGAACGCCTGAAAAAACGGTATTCGTGCGAAAACATCCTGATAATTTTGCAAACCAATCTCGCCATTTGGAATGAAGGCGTTGGCGCTGGCCATGTCTTTCATGATTTGCAACTCGTCGTTTTTGATGCTCGAGACGAACATGAACACCAGTGGGAACAGGAAGAACGCGGCGAGCGCAAGCAGCAGCAGGTAATTGAAAAACAGCGAAACGCCCTTGAAGTTCTGCGAACGGCGGCGCAATTGCGCGGCCTCATTTGGCGTTTGTTGCATGTTCGGAACCGATGATGTTGGGCGGCTCATGAAATCTGCCTTTCTTCGCGCACCAGCACACGTTGCAACAAGGAAATCGCCAACACCAAAATGAAGTAGACAACCGCAATCGCACTGGCCGATCCGACGCTCTGTTCGCGGAATCCTAGATCCACCATGCGCATGACCACGGTACGGATCGAATCGACCGGGATGCCACCGCCGGACCTCGAGATCACCTGGGTTTGATCGAAGAGTTGAAACGCGTAAATCGTGGTGGTGATCACCACGAAGATCAGCGTGTTTTTCAATTGCGGTAAGGTCACGCTGACGAACTGCCGCCAGGGGCTCGCGCCGTCGATGCTGGCGGCCTCGTAGAGTTCACCGGGAATCCCCTGCAATCCCGCCAGGAAAATCAGCATTTGAAAACCGACACCCTGCCAGATCGAAAGGATCATCACGGCGGGCATGGCAAGGTTCGGGTCTTGCAACCAATTGTATCCACCGAGTGCTCCGAAGCTGATGGTGCTCAAAAATTGATTGATGAATCCTTCCGGGTTGTACAAGAGTACCCAAACTACGGCAACGACCGCCATCATCGTGGCGACCGGCGTGAAGTAAATCGTGCGGAACAAATTCATGCCCTGCAATTTCTGGTTGACCAACATCGCCAGCCCAAGCGCGAGCGCAGACTGAATCGGTACGACCACGATGGCGAAGTAAAAATTGTTCTGCAATGCCCGCAAAAAGGCCGGACCTTCGATGCTGGTTGGATCAAACAGGCGCACGTAATTGCGCAATCCAACGAAAT
>JAYURE010000431.1:0-1708 GCA_043756345.1 Deinococcales bacterium
ACTGGATGCTCACCCCCCACGGGTGGATATTGACCCGCAGGCTTGCGGTCATTGTGACACTTCCACCGTGTACAAGCAAGGAAGCGTAGGAATCTGTAAAGATTGTACCGGGTTTTTCACTGTTACCCTTCAAAATGGTGAAGCCTTGCGGTGTGTAACGGATTTCTTTTACCTTTTCTTTTTGAAGAAGACTTAAAATTTGCAACGCCGATTTGAGATTATTGGCATCATTGCCACCCCAACCACGAATGGTCACAGCCGGAAGCCCTCTGCTCGATAGGGCATTGGGCAAAAGCGTGCCATCGAGTGCAACCGCCACCCTCGAGCCGTCACGGTTGATCACCGTTGCGGCCGGTACGCGCTCAACAAGGTTGATTTCGACGCTGTTCGGAAAGCGCCGCGTGATGACCGAACTCTGCACCCAAGGATGCGCCTCGAGTGCCGCTGCGCGAGAAGCGCCGATCCACAGCCACGGTTGACCGGTGTTGGCGTTCGCCAAACGTGCCACAAGGTTCGCGGGCAGGTGGTTGTTGCCCTGCACCGTGACGTGCTCGACGGGCAGCACAAACCACGAAGCGGCAAATAACGCGCCCATCACGAGCAATGTCACAACGACTCGGGTCACGGCTCCCTCCTCTTCAAACGTTCAGACTCGAGCTCACGCGCACCGGTTGCGCCCGGCGTTTGATCTGAATTGCTCCAGATTTCAACTTCGCGTTCAAGAGGAACACCAACAGTGTACTCAATTTGTGAAAGCAAAGCGAGTACGTCGTGGGCGCTGGCATTGCCCGCATTGACCAAGAAATTTCCGTGCTCGAGCGAGATCATCGCGCCACCAATTCGTGCCCCTTTCAGACCGGCCTGATCGACCAATTTCCCGGCACTTTCACCGGCAGGATTTTTCCAAGCGCAACCAAACGTGCGCTGATGCGGCTGGCCTTTACGAGCCTCGTCTGCCTGATCCATCTCGTGCTGCACGGCTTCGGGACTCGAGAGTTTGAGTTTGAGTTTGACTCGGGTGACGATGCCCGCACCCAATTTGCCGTGCGGGATTTTCGATTGCCGGTAAGCGAAACCGAGTTCGGACGGTGAATAAACCCGAGCTTCACCATCGACAAAAACTTCCACGCACTCGAGCGCCGCGTCCATCCAACCGAAGCGCGTACCCGCATTCATGCGCACGCTGCCACCGATCACAGCGGGCACACCGACCAATCCCTCGAGCCCGGACAGGCCGCGTTCCTGGAGTTGCCTGAGCAAGCGTGGGATGCCTTTGGCCGCACCGACCCAACCGGTGATGACCAATCCATCAAGTTCGGATTCAATCTCGAGGTCCGCCTTGGAAAATTCTCCGGCAAGACGAATCACCCGTTCGCGCACGCCCTCATCGACCACGATCAAATTGCTACCGCCACCGAGGATGCGGTACGGCTCGAGCGTGGCCTCGCGCAATTCATCGAAGTTGTGACAGACCCAGAGTTCTGCTGGTCCGCCCACGCCCAACGTGGTGAACGCGGAAAGCATCACCTGACGAGGCCCGTGGCCCCCTTTAACCACACTGGCCGGTTCGGTCATCACTGCACACGCTCCCTTCTCTGAACTTGGCTCGAGACGTTCAGTTGCAACAGTCATGCGAGCACCTTCGCCCGTTCGAGCAATTCGCGCCCGAGGCTGGTGACATCGCCCGCGCCCATCGTCACGATCACAT
>JAYURE010000432.1:0-13604 GCA_043756345.1 Deinococcales bacterium
GTTGGAATTGTTGGACCATCCGGCAGTGGCAAAACCACGCTTGGGCAATTGCTGACCCGATCTCGAGGTCCGAGCGCCGGACGGATTTTGCTCGACGGCATCGACTTGCGTGACCTGAGCAGCGAGGACCGCAACCGTTTCGTTTACCGTGTCGATCAGGACCAAACCTTGATCCAAGGCAGCTTGGCGCACAACCTCGGCCTGTACGCCCCGCTCGAGCCGAACGTGCTTGAACGCGCCACGGCGTTGCTGCTGGAATTGCACCCACCATTCGCGCAATGGTTGCATGGCGACCTGCCCGGTTCGCTCTCCGATGGCGAGGTGCAATTGATCGCACTGGCTCGAGCCTTCGTCTCAGATGCGAAATTGATCGTGCTCGATGAGGTCAATTCGCGCCTCGATCCGACGATGCGTCGCGTGCTGTCGCAAACCTTGCTGGCGTTGGCGCAGGACAAAACCGTGTTCGTGATTGCGCACCGGCAGGAAACGCTCGAGGTTTGTTCGCACCTGTTGGTTTTGGAGGCGGGTTTGGTCACGGCGTTTGGACCTCGAGAGGCGCTGCCAATTTCGGAGGCATGGCTGTGAGTACATTTCGGATTCTGCTGGCGCACCGTGGCGTGTTTTGGATCGCGCTGTTCTGGCAATGCGTCTGCCAGGGTCTGCCACTGTTGACAGGATTGGTGATTCAGCAATTGATCGATCAACTTGGCAAAGATTTCGTGTCTCGAGGTTTGTGGTTGGCGGTCGCACTTGCGGGCCTGGAGGTACTGTACGCGCTGGTGGTACGCACTTGGGTACTGGCGGGCTGGGATTTGGTGTTCGGCATGTTCGAGCGATTCCAGATCAATGCGTTTCGCGTGGCGCTCGAGAATCGCGTGCAGCCGGTCGCGGTACTGGTGGATCGCATCGGTGACACCTTCCCGATCATTTGGTTCCCAGCAGAGGTATACCGTTCGTTCGCTCGAGTCATCTTTGGAACGGTCGCACTCGTGCTGTTGTGGCGAATCAACCCGTGGATCACGGCGGCCACCTTCGTGCCGATGGCCGCGTTCGTCTTCGCCGTCAGCACCTTACGCCAACGTCTGGTGGATTTGGAAAACGAAAACGCCAGCCTCGAGGCGGATTCTTCGGCGACACTCGAGGAATTGATTCGCAACGCCGAGGTCGTGCAGCGACACGGCGGGCAGGAAAAAGCCGTGACGTATTTCTTGGAGGTTCGATCTCGAGTCCAGGCGGCAGGCATTCGCATGGCACAATGGAACGGCATCATCGACGGCGTAATGGATAACTTTCCCAGCTTGGCGACCGCGTTGGTTCTGCTGTTCAGCGCCGGAGAACTGCTCGCGGGCCGCTTGACGGCGGGCCAATTCGCACTGTTCACCTTGTACTTGGATTGGTTAATGTTCGTGCCATTGCGCCTCGGTGAGTTGCTGACCGCACGCAGCAGCGCACTGGCCGCCGAACGTCGCCTGCTCGAGACGGTTGGACCCGGCAGCATCAGCCATGACCGCATCGATACGACGCGAGCACCAGATGCGCCAAGTTCGAGCCTGCCGCAACCGTTTCACTGCCGGATTGAAAACCTGCCGAACCAGCAAGCCGCGCTCGAGTTCATCGTTCGGGCGGGCAGCATCACCGTGATTCAAGGCGCGGTTGGCACAGGCAAAACCGTTGTGCTCGAGGCGTTGCTCGGGCGAGGACCGGCCCAGGCACGGATTCAAAGCGGTTCGCAAGTTCTAAACTCGCTCGAGCGTTTCGCCGGGTTTGCCTCCGCCACGCCACAATTCGTCGATGCCAGCCTGTTCGAAAACATCGCATTGCATCGCACCGGCACCTGGGATCAAGCGGCGAACCTCGCGGTGTTGGATCGGGACTCGAGCCTTCACGCCGAAGTGCTCCTGACCAACAACACCGGTTTGAGCGGTGGTCAACGCGCCAGACTCGCCGTGGCTCGAGCCGCGTTCGACCGTCCGGGCGTGCTGATCCTGGACGATCCAAGCTCGGCACTCGATGACCAGACGGCGGACGAACTCTGGCAACGCTTACGGGCCTCGGGCCAGACGGTGATCATCGCCAGCAACCATCCGGGCGCTCGAGCGGTGGCCGATCAGGTGATCGTGTTACCTTAAGCCGTACAGGACGCGCTTCGTTCGGGTTAACATGCTCACAACCGGGGGGAACCGTGACACACCAGCAATCCAGGCTCGAGATCATCGGGTTTGACAACGAACCCATTTTGAACACGTTCCATCAGCAGGCCGAACCGTCAAGCACGCTCGGACTGGTGTTTCCGGGCATTGGTTACAACGTTCAAATGCCGGTGATGTATTACAGCAGCAAAATCTTGCTGGACAGCGGCTTGGACGTGCTCGAGGTGGAGTACAACTACCGGCGCTCGAGTTTCCAGAACGAATCCGAAGACGAACGCCTACATTGGATTCTAACCGATGCCAGCAACGCCTATCACGCGGCGAACGCTCGAGGCTCGTACAAGAAACTGGTCGCGGTTGGCAAATCCATCGGCACGATAGCGATGCTTTCATTGCTGGACGAACCCGGCTTGCAACCCGCGAAATTCGTTTGGATCACACCACTTTTAAAACGCGAAGATGTCCGCTCGAGCATTCTCAGTGTCGCACGGATTTCGCTGGTGATCATCGGCACGAACGATCAGCATTACGATGCCGAATACTTGGCGGCGCTCGAGGGCACTGGGGCGCAAGTGCTGGTGATGGAGAACGCCGATCACAGCCTCGAGATTGAACACGATTTGTTCGACGCGCTCGATGGGTTGCGCACCGGTTTGGAATTGCTCGAGGGTTTCATCGCATAATTGAATACACCGAACCGTATAATCGCGCATGGACAAATTTAAGATCAAAGAAGGCTCGAGACTCAAACTCTCAAAATACGACCCGGAAGAAACCGGCAAATTTAATGGCGAAAACGGTCGCGCCGAATGCGAAGCCAAAACCACCAAGCTGCTCGAGAAAATGGCGAAGCTGCAAAACCTGCTCTTCGCCAGCCGATCCCACGCGCTCTTGATTATTGTGCAAGCCATGGACGGCAGCGGCAAAGACAGCACGATCAGCAACGTCATGCAATCGGTCAGTCCGCAAGGTGTGCAAACCACGTACTACAAAGCGCCAACCAGCCTCGAGCTATTCCACGATTACCTCTGGCGCATTCACAACGCCTGCCCGCCAAAAGGCATGATTGGGATTTTCAACCGCTCGCATTACGAAGATGTTTTGATCACCCGCGTTCACGGTTGGGTGGACAAAAAAACTGCCAAGCAACGTTTCGAGCACATTCGCAACTTCGAGCAAATGCTGAGCGACAACGGCACGAAAATCCTCAAATTTTACTTGAACATTTCCAAGGAAGAACAACGCAAACAACTCCAAGAACGTGTCGATGACCCGGCAAAACGCTGGAAGTTCAATCCCGGCGACCTCGAGGAACGCAAACGCTGGGACGATTACATGAACGCCTACGAAGACGCGATCAGTGCGACCAGCACGGACGAATCACCCTGGTACGTCGTGCCGGGGAATGAACGTTGGTACAGAAATTACGTGATTGTGAACGCGATTGTCGAAGCACTCGAGGCCATGAAACTGAGCTTTCCAGAGGGCGATAAAACAATCAATTGGGACACGCTCAAAATCGTCTGAATCCCATCAACTCGAGCCGAGCAAGACGCGCATCTCATCCGGGATGCGCGTCGGTTTTCTTGAAGCGATGTCCACCATCACATATGTTGTGACCGCATCAAACACCGCTCGAGTACCCACACAACCCGCGAACGAAACATCAAACGAAGAATTGCCCCAACGCGAAACGAAACACGAAATCTCGAGCCTGTCCGCAAGACGCGCCGAAGAATGCCACTCGAGGGTTGCCTTTTTGACCAACAAATCCAAACCTAAACCCGAGAATGGACTGGTGTGCCCCGGATCGCTCGAGAGTGAACGCCACCAGGTATCCACCGCATCATCGCAGTACGCCAGGTAATGCGCGTTGAAGACCACCGCTTGCAAATCCACCTCGCCGAACCGCACGGCAATTGAATGTTTGAACATGACTCGAGCATAACGGATTCTCGAACAGGCACGGTTCGTTACCGGGGTTTGTTTTTGACTCGAGCTTCGAGTTCTTTCATCACTTCTGGCAGATGGTTAACGATGACATGGTTTTTGCGTTCCGCCGCCAACCAAGCACGACCGTATTTTCCCTTTGCACTTCGCAAGGTATCCGCAGTGACGTCCGCTCGAGCTTCTTCAAAAGAACTCGGATGATTTGGAACAAACTCACTGAGCAAAACCACACCGTACAAACCTTCATCTTCAACAACTTTAGTCAAAAATTGACTACCCAGCTTCGTCAGGCGTTCTGGAGTCAAGCAGAAAAAACAAAAATCAGGAAGATCATTCTGCTCAAGCCTACCGTAACTTTTGATCGAACCACCAAATTTTCGTATCAGCTTTTCCCAATTCTGACCATCACGTTTCAAGAACTGAGATCGAAAATCAGTTGCCTGTTTTTCAGTTTTGAACCATGCGCCCATCAACACGCCGCTGTCATCCGTGATGTAATCGTCACGGTGATCCACAAAATATGTGCGAATCTCTGCCTCTGTAACCTTCACTGCTCGAGCTTGAAACAGTTGTAACTCAGACAATAGCTTTGTCCCAATCGTCACGAATGGTAGCTTGGCATCCTGCACAAATTTCTCTGCAACAATTTGATCAATCAAACGCTCGAGTAAGGCAGACTGCAAACCAATAAACGTCATTGGTACGCCGCTCTTGCCCATCTCGTAAATCAGGGGTGTTTTGATTGAAATACCCAACTCACCTGAAGGCAATGGATTCTCAAAAAGTTGCTGCTCGAGACCACACAAAATGAATGTCATCTCCGCTCGAAACCCATCCGTTGGGTCTAGGGGATCGATGCTGAAAAATCCAAACCCATTGAGCACATACATATACCGAAGAAACTGCTCGAGCGAAATCTCAACACCATCCACGTTGGCCACGTTTGGATTCCATGGCGTTGTAGATACCCCAGAAAAGGAAAACACTCGCCCCTCTCGGGTATCATCAACCCACCGTTGAAGGGCTGTTGCAAATTTATGCTTTTTTAGCCCTCTACCAGTTTGATCCTGACCACCAATGATCTGGCGATAAAACTCGATTTCATCATTCGAGGGTTTGACTTGACTTGTGATGTCTTGCATGATTCGGTACAGCCCTTCTATTTTACGAACGCCTTCGCGGAACTCGACTTCGGATCGTCTGGCTGGTTGAAAATATTTGACGAACAATTGTTTCAAAGCTTTCGCATCTGAGAACACCAAACCCGCTGTCTCCCCTTTGGTCGGTCTGCGATTTGCAGTCGCCTGGAAAATTGCTGCTGTTTGCATGTCATAGCCAAACTGCTCGAGCCTGCGTTCCTCAAAAGTAATCGGGCATTTTTCTGCCGTGACTTTGCCTTGTCCCAGAACGGAAAAGATTGAAAACACTTCACTCGAATTCAGAGACAACGCCAATCGGTTCAATTCCACCTCATCTCGAGTGACTGGCACGCCATCCATCAGGAATGCCACGGTGTTGGATTGTGCTGTCACCAGTGAACAAAGACCCATTGTCAGCACCAAAGATTGCCAGGAAAGTCGCGCCCGCAAAAACCCTGCAATGCTCTTGAACATGCCTGTATATTACGATGAGATCATGCTCGAGCATTGGCCGCACGAAATCCTCGAATTCCTGCAACACCCAACGCAGACTGAAAAGCTCTCCGGTGGCCTGACCGGTCGCGCCGTACATCGCGTGCAACTCGAGGATCGCAACGTGGTGGTCAAAGCGAATGTCGCCCCTCGAGAGGCGGCGTTCTATCGTGATTTCGCAGCGGTTTTGAAGGCGCACGGCATTCGCACACCGAAGCTCGAGATGATCGCACAATCTGGCAATGAGACTTGGTTGGTGATCGAACACATCCCAGCGCCTCTACCAGATCAGCGTTGGCTTGCCGATTCGCAAGTGCTCGAGACGTTACGAAAACTGCACGAATTCAAATTCGATCACGCGCCCAAACTCGCTTTTCAACCCACTTGGACGCAAGCCATGAACTCACACGCGCTACAAGTCCTACCAAAGCACCTTGAAGAAAAACTCGAGGAGTTCCGAACACTCGCGCAACCATTGCTTGAGCCGCGCAACTTGATTTCTGGCGATCCAAACCCGATGAACTGGGGTGTGCTCGAGAACGGTGAACCCGTGCTGTTCGACTGGGATCGTTTCGGTCTTGGTACGCCCGCGTTGGATTTGGCGATCACGGTTCCGGGACTCGGCTCGAGGGAAGAATACGAAAAAGTTGCAGCAACATATCGTGGCAGACCAGATTTGCAACTTACTCGAGAGATTGCGCTTGCCAAAGTCTGGGCAATCGTGGACATCCTCGGACAGGTCAAAGAAACACTGGTGTACGAACGAATGCAGTCATTTCTACAACCCATTCCAAACTGGCTCGAGCAACTTGAATACGCATAAGCCATTTAGCGAATGTGCAACCCAAACATTCACGCTACACTCCATCTCGAGGATATTGAGATGACACACGAAACCCACAATCCAACGAACCACTCGAGCCCAGCAATGGACTTGATTGCACCGTGGAACGCCAAACAACCCGCAAGGTTGGCTGGCGGTTGTGAACGCCCGGAAGATCAACACAGTATTTCCGCTCGAGGTTTCAGAACCAATTCGTATCTCGTCCATACCCTGTCGGATTTTAATTTGTCAGATTTTAATTTGAAGGCGCTCGAGTAGTCGGTTTGACACAAGGATTTTTCTCTTGGGTCTGGCCGCAACGCCAGACCCAAGTTTTTTGTTGAACACTTTTATCGCAGTACCAAAAATTGCGTGTCGGTCGTCGTCCAATAGACAGGACGCCAGGTTGTGACCCTGGAAATTCGGGTGCGATTCCCGACGGCGGACCCAGTGGTGAAACTATTGTTTCATCGAGCATATTGACAACTTGAGCGACCCAAGCCCGTGAGCGCCGCAAGCCCGTTAGGTGCTGCTGTAGCGGCAAGAAGGTGCTGGTTTAGGGTCAAGAAATGCCAAGAAGAAACAACATGTTTCTCGAGCCTCTGCGCACCCATCTCGGGATGACGTGTGCACGCTCGAGGAATGGAACCAAGAGAGAAATCTCAAGGTTCGTGTGGGCAGGTGGCAGAGTGGCTATTGCGTCTGACTGTAGATCAGAAGTCATTGCGACATCGTAGGTTCGATTCCTACCCTGCCCACCAGTTTCAACAAAGTTCCACCAGAATTCTTGGGCCGATGATTGACGGTTATCCCTTGAAAAGACCCGTCACTCGAGCACTTGCCCGGAATGTATTGCGAGGTAGCCAAGCGGTAAGGCATCCGACTGTTAATCGGAAGACACGATGGTTCGATCCCATCTCTCGCAGCCAGTGATCTTGGTGAAACCAAGTCATCAAAGAATTCCGTCGTGAGACACGACGTTAAACCGTCTCGAGGTTTCGGCGCAATGATTTGGCCTTGTGGTCCAACGGCTTAGGACGCACGACTGTCTCTTGTGAAGTACGGGTTCGATTCCCGTCAGGGCCGCCAAACGCTGTGGGCCGGAAGGTCAGGGTTATCCAATCAACTTTTAATTGATCGAGGAAACTCACTCCCTGACCTGCCCCTCGCCTCAGCACTCAAATCAGAAATTCATGTTCAGAAATTCCTGCACCCGTCGTCTAGTGAACCAGGACCTGACGCTTCGAACGTCATGATCGGGGGTTTGAATCCCTCCGGGTGCTCCAAGATTTTCTCGAGCTTCACGGCTTGCCCTCGTAGCTCAACTGGAAAAGAGCATCGAGTTTCTACCTCGAAGTGTGCGGGTTCAAATCCTGCCGGGGGCTCCAGAAAAATTTGATCTCGAGGCCCAGATGGAAGGGCGCGACCGTGCGAAGGTCGAAGACGCTGGTTCGAGTCCAGCCGAGATCACCACATGCAGAAGTCGTCCAATAGCAGGACGCGAGCGTGCCAAGCTCGAGACCTGGGTGCGATTCCCAGCTTTTGCTCCAATTTTCTCGCAACATCAGATTCAATTTTGGGTTCGTAGCTTAACTGGCAGAGCAGACGGTTCTTACCCGTCGAGGCGAAGGTTCAAATCCTTCTGAACCCACCAGTCACAAAAGTTGAAACTTGCTCGGCAAGATTTCGACATGTAAAACGCTCGAGCGAAAATCTCGAGCCTGATCAGCAGATCGGACTCAAGGCGAGTCTCCTGTTTTGGAAACAGGACATCAGGTTGGTTCAATTCCAACATCTGCTACCAACGCTGGCGAGCGTCTAAACACGCATGTATGGGGCCGTAACTCAATTGGCAGAGTACCTGTTTTGCACACAGGAAGTTGCAGGTTCAAATCCTGTTGGCTCCACCATCTGCTCGAGTGACTCAACGGTAGAGTGCCTCTCCTACAAAGAGGAAGTTGTGGGTTCAAATCCCTCCTCGAGTACCAATTCCCATCGAGCCCCTCCTGCTCGGGTGCGGGATCACCTTCGGGATCGGGTCATGAACTGGTCTCGGGGGTCGTTTTGAAGGTTAGTTCAACGGTGAGAATTCCCGTCTGATGCACGGGTGATCAGGGTTCGAATCCCTGACCTTCAACCAGGTTTTTCAGTATTGCGGGGTGGATCGGGTGATCCATTGAGCCTCATAAGCTCGAGCGCCGAGTTCAACTCTCGGCTCCGCAACCAGGCAGTACTTGCGGCAGAAAAAATGCCGCAATTTCGGGAGATGGTGTAGTGGGTCTGCACGGCTGTCTGAAGCACAGCAAGTCCTGGTTCAATCCCAGGTCTCTCGACCACTCGAGGCAACTCGAGAAACACTTTGGGCCGATTGTTCACGGTTATGGGTAAATTCCTTGATTGGAAGAATGGGTTCAAATCCCTGATCGAGTTCGCTCGAGACGTTTTTCTTCCGTGAATTTTTCACCTTGTCCAAAGCAGTATTGGGGAATGGGCCAATCGGTAGGCCAGCAGCCTTTGAAGCTGTTCATCGTGTCGGTTCGATCCCGACTTCCCCTGCCAAAGCCTCTGAGCCGAAGCATCACGGTTATCTCAGCATTGGGGCGGAAACGTGCGGAGCGAAAGCTTGAGACGTTGCGGGTTCGAATCCCGCCTTGAGGTGGCCCTGCCGTGAGCATCACTTGTTCGAGGCTTGAACTGGGAAGTAGCGTAAGTGGCAACGCTCGAGACTCTGACTCTCGTGTTCAAGGTTCGAGTCCTTGCTTCCCATCCAAACGGTCTTGTCGTCCAATGGTTCACGACACCTGACTCTCTATCAGGAGATCGGGGTTCGATTCCCCGCGAGATCACCAAAATAATTTTGGCTTCCTAACTCAAATGGTTAGAGTATCCGCCTTTTAAGCGGAGAGTTCAGGGTTCGAGTCCCTGGGAAGCCACCAAGGTTCTGTAGCTCGAAGGCTCGAGCGGCTGTCTTGTAAACAGTTGGACTGAGTTCGATTCTCAGCGGAACCTCCACATGCAGTCATCGTCCAAAATCAAGACGCTCGAGTTCCACTCGAGAAATGCGGGTGCAAATCCTGTCTGACTGCTCCAAAATTTTGTTGCGCTTCGGTATCCCAATCGGCAGAGGATTCACGGCGAGAACGTGAACGTTGCGAGTTCGAGTCTCGCCCGGAGCACCAGTTTTCCAGCACGTTTTTCGAGCAAGTTCTTCAAGTTCGCCTTCGTAGCCCAACCGGTAGAGGCAACCGATTTAAGATCGGTCAAGTCGGAGTTCAAATCTCCGGGAAGGCATCAAACATTTTTGCTCTCGTAGCCCAACGGCAGAGGCACGACGCTTAGAACGTCGTCAGTGTGAGTTCAAATCCCACCGAGAGCACCAGGTTTTCAGAGCCAAAGTTTGGTACAAGCGGTATATTTTGAATGTGTCATTGCCGTTAAGTGAACGAGGGAACTCGGCTGAGTATTCTGGCGGAAAAAAGGTATGTATTGGCGGATGATGGGGTGACTCCCGGACAAAAATACAATTCTCTCGGCAATGGCACACCAAATTCGCAATGACTTGACTAAGTTTTTTTTAACTTCCTGTCTTCCTAGCCCAACGGTAGAGGCAGCCGATTCAAAATCGGTTCGTTCGGAGTTCGAATCTCCGGGAGGACACCAGCGAGATTTCAATCTCGAGTTTCCAACATGTGGGTTTGGCCGAATGGCTCAGGCAACTGACTTCCAACCAGATCATGCGGGTTCGATTCCTGCAATCCACTCCAACAAGTCAAGACTTTCATGGCGTGCAACGCGAAGCGGTCGAGCGAACAGTCTTTCACACTGCCGATTAGCGGGTTCGAGCCCCGCGCACGTCACCAATACCCTCGGGCTTTTCCTCCGAAAGTCTCGAGGGTCAAAAAAGTAAGGTCGAAAAAATGGATTGGGTAGCGCAAACGGATAAGCGCACCGGAAAACTTGATCACCGGCAAACCGAGCAGGTATGGCACAGGTCAAAAACCGTCGCGGGTTTCGGATGCACTGGCTGGCGACTCGGGTGCGAAGTGTGCTCGAGTGGGTTTGTAACTTGCCGCAGGAAGCGAGTTTCCTCAGAGCGACAGTGCCTTTGTGCGGGTTCGAATCCCGTCCCTTTCCCCATCTTTCTCAAGTCAAAACTTGGTCGTGTGAAACGCGCGGTTGCACGAGATCAAAAATTTGACATCAAGACATGATCTCGATCCATACGGCATGGGTCTTCGCTGCAAACGAAGAAGTTCTCGGTTCGACTCCGAGCGAGGTCTTAAACGGAAGCGATGCAAATCGGCTGAGCACATCGTCTTGAAAACGACTGGGGTTAAAACCCTTGGGAGTTCGAGTCTCCCCGCTTCCTCCAACGCTCTTGTAGGGGCGAACTCCATGTTCGCCCTGCTCGAGAGCCATGAGTCTGAATCCCGACTGGCTAAGGGAGCATGTTTCCAAATCATGTAGCTGAGGGTTCGAATCCTTCCAGACTCGCCATTGAATGACTTTGGTCGTTCAGAAACTGATTGCTTGTCATCGTTCGCTTTCGTTGAATTTCAAATTTGATGTGCGTTGGGTTGTTCAAGTTGTCTTCAAGCCCTGCTCGAGGGGTGAATCTCGAGCGCATGAGACTGTCTCAATAGGTCCGAGGATGCTTTTTGCAGTGAGGGTTCGAATCCCTACAGACTCAGTGAGGTTCAAATTGTAACAAAAAATACATATGTTTTAAGCGTAATGTGGTACAGTCTTTAGTGTACGGGGTTGGCCGAGCGGTTGATGGCAACTGTCTTATAAACAGCAGTGGAGGCAACTCCACCGGGGGTTCAAATCCCTCACCCCCGCCAAGGAATGTAATGTGAGGCTTGCAAAACGAGCCTCACGTTTGTTTTGGAATCGTGGCAGAGTCAGGCCGATTGCACTTCTTTGCTAAAGAAGAGGATGTCAAAGTCCCGCAGGTTCAAATCCTGCCGATTCCTCCAGTCTCGAGAGAGACAAGAAAATTTTGTGTGGGGCGGTAGCTCAGTGGTAGAGCAGGAATTTCGTGCTCGAGAAAGTGATTTCTTGAAAACGAAATTTCCCTCAGCACACCTTGCTCGGATTGAGAAATCTTGAGCCGAGGCTCGAGGGTTATCGACTTCTAATCGCCGGGTCGCTGGTTCGAATCCAGCCCGCTCCACCAGGTTTTTCGTTTTGGCATTCGGGTTGAACATTCGCAGAAACTCTCTGGTCCGAACAGGTGAAAGCATGAAGAACTACTTGAACGCCATCAATCCATTCAAGGCCACTCAACTCGAGCGCGTGCGTGCCGATCAAGTTCAGAACAACGCGGGCGGTTTCGTCTTTGCCGTCAGTGACGAGCAGCGTTTCTTGCGCTTCTTGATCCTCGGAACGGAGGGTGGAACGTACTACGTGACTGAGCGTGCGCAGACGAAGCTCGAGACGACATTCGTGCAGAAGTTCGTGACAACAAACGGTGTGCGTGCCGTGCAGATTTTGCTCGAGGTGGCGCGTGACAACCGCGCATTGAGGGCCGATCCGTCGTTGGTGGCACTCGCGGCGGTGGCGAAGCTTGGTGATCTCGAGGCGCGGAAGGCCGCGTGGGATGCACTTCCAGAGATCGCTCGAACTGGAACGCACCTCTTGCACTTCCTGGAGTTCATGCAGGCCTTCGGTGGTTGGGGTCGCCTGACCCGTGCCGGTGTTGCCCGCGTGTACGAGAACATGCCGCTCGAGAAGTTGGCCTCATGGAGCGTCAAGTACAAGGGTCGTGATGGTTGGACGCAGGCGGATGCGTTGCGTCTAGCGCATCCGAAGACAAACGATGCGGCTCGCAATGCGATCTTCAAATTCATGTTGAAAAGTGAAATCGGTGAGATGACCGATCCAGCATTGCGTGTGATTGAAGGTCACGTCAAGGCGCTCGAGTTGAGCACTGCGGGCAAGCTTTCGGATTCGGACGCTGCGGCATTGATGCGTGAATTCCGGTTGCCCATCGAAGCGATTCCAACCGAGGCTCGAGGTGCAGCGGTGCTCGAGTTGGCGCTCGAGACGAACGGTTTGACCTGGTTGTTCCGCAACCTTGGTAACTTGGGCAAGCATGGTTTGCTCGAGGCGGGCAAGTGGGAGATGATCGAAAAGGTCGTGGCTCGCGTCACGGATGCCGCTGCGCTTCGCAAGGGTCGCATTCACCCGATTGATGCACTCAAGGCGTTGCTCGTCTACAAGAACGGTCGTGGTGTCAAGGGCAACAGCGAGTGGAAGGTTGTGCCGCAAGTGGTCACGGCGCTCGAGAAGGCGTTCTACCTCAGCTTCGGCATGGTCAAGCCAGCGAACAAGCGTTTCGTCATTGGCATGGATGTTTCAGGTTCGATGACGATGGGTTCAGTCGCGGGCGTTCCCGGCCTAACACCAAACATCGCGGCGGCAGCGATGGCGATGGTCACGTACCGCACCGAAGCTCGAGCCATCGCGCATGGATTCACCAACACCTTCAAGGATTTGAAGATTGCGCCGAACGATTCGCTCGAGGTGGCGATGCGCAAGACGCAGGACTCCAGTTTCGGCAGCACCGATTGCGCCGTGCCGATGCTCTGGACGGCACAACACAAAATCGAAGCGGATGTCTTCGTGGTTTACACCGACAACGAAACTTGGGCGGGCAAGGTTCATCCACACTTGGCGCTCGAGCAGTACCGTCAGAAGATGGGCATTGCGGCACGGTTGATCGTGGTGGGATTGACGGCGAGCCAGTTTTCGATTGCGAACCCGAATGATGCGGGCATGTTGGATGTGGTTGGGTTTGATGGCAGTGCGCCGCAAGTGATGACCGCATTCGCTCGAGGTGAAGTGTAGAAAGTTGATCCCGCTCGAGGTTTGAGCGGGATCAACTTTTGCGTTTGCGCCAACGTGGAAATTGTTTCAAGATTCGGAAGCCAACCGATTCGTACAAACGCCAGGCTTGTGTTGGATTCTCGAGCCGCGTTCCAATCACAATTTTTTTCACGTCTCGAGATCGCAGAGTGTGAATGGCGCGTTGCATTAAAGCTCGAG
>JAYURE010000433.1:0-4607 GCA_043756345.1 Deinococcales bacterium
CTGCTTCTCTTCAACCGGTTCCGAACCCGTCCGACACGTCACTTTTGGCCACTCGCTCTGCTCGAGAAATGCTCAGGCATTTCTGCCACTTTCTACTAGGCTCAAATAAAACAAGGACTATAATCGCATCATGGAACGCATCGAAATCAACCCGGATATTTGCAATGGCAAACCGGTCATCAAAGGAACACGAATCACCGTGCAAACGATTCTCGAGTTTCTGGGCGCGGGCGACAGCATTGAAGAAGTGCTCGAGGGATACCCAAGCTTGCAACAAAACGATGTACGAGCCGCGATTGCCTACAACCTGAGCCAACCGCGCAATGACTGTTCCAACGCCTGACGGTCCACAACCGGAAGTTGACCCAACGCCCGAACCACCAACGTTTCCTCGAGCGTGTACAAGCCGCGTTTGACTGCCGAAGGCACGTTCAGACCCGCAGATTGCCAGCCCTGCAAAACGAACTCACCAGCCAGCAGCCCAGTCACGCGGCTGGTCAACGGCACAATGATGATGTCCTTGGAAATGTGAGGCGCATTGACCACCACGGCAGGACGAACTTTGGAACCGGCAAGATTCGAGAACGGAAAGCGAACCAGAATCACATCACCGTGCGAGCAATTCGCCATAGATGTCATCCTCGGAATTGTCCCAGATTTTCTCGAGTGCCGAATGGCTGGCTTTCGACCAGAAATCCGTGTCATCCAGCAATGGCGTGACCAGAATTTCAGTGCCTTCTGGTAGGTCAAGATGCTCGAGCAATTCGATTTTTCCGTCTTTGACGATGGCGCGAACGGTGTTCAACATGGGATTCCTCCGGGAAGCTTAAGCGACACTGTAGCGCAAGATGGTGAAGCCGCAACCTCGAATAACCTGATGCCCTCTCGAGCCACGACATCCGCCAGAATCGAAGTGCGATTTTTGAAATCCGAAAGGCGCATCGGGTAGAAATCCACCGCAAACTCGAGCGGCCAGAGCGCCCGCATCGCCCGATCAACCGGTTCGGTCATCTCGAACAAACTCGGGCCGAGCGCCGCATCCGGGAAGAGCAGCAGCAAATCCAGGTCACTGTCATCACGCGCATCGCCTCGGGCGACGCTGCCGAACAGGATCACCGACCGCACCCCGGAAGCCTGCGCAACCGTGCGGGCCAACGCCTGCAACGTCTCGAGTTTGCGGGGTGCTACGGCAACCGTGGGCATGGAGTCAGTGTACTTCAGGGAGGAGGTGGACTCGAGAAGTGTTGAACGCAATCCGCTTCATGACAAGAAATTCCAGTAAGCGATAATCCCCAAAGCCAGCAGCAAAAATACGAATGCAGTCACCCGGCCAGGAACCATTCTCGAGATTGCAGGTTCACGCCATTGAAGTTGCGCTACTTCAGGCCATCTTTCCTTTTGGTCCAGCCAATTGCGTGCCTGAAAAGCCCTTACAGTTTCCACCACAGCAGTAACAACAATGCAAACAGTCAAAACAGTGAAGCCAATCAAAACAAGCCCGCGCAAGTCAGCGAAACTCAGAACAAACTTTTGCTCAGCAAGACGAATGTAAGTGCTGAAACAAAGATAGGCACAAAGCAAAGTCCATAGTATTCCCTGATTCCGAAGCCGTTTAGTGAAACCTACTCGATCTCGAGAAGCCGGAACATTTGCCAGAACCCATTTCGGAATTGTCGAATCACCCGCGATAATAGGCACAAGCATCACCATCCATACTGTCCATCATGGGCAGATTTCCTCATGCTCAGATTAGAAAGCCCCCTCGAGTGCCGCCAACGCCCCCTTGACATCCTTCACTCCAGCTTGCGCCATGTCGGGCCGTCCGCCACCTTTCCCGCCGCCCGCCTGGGCGAGTTTGCCAATCAAATTCCCAGCGTGCGCCCCTCGGGTCACGGCATCTTTGCTGGCCTTGACGACCAGCCCGCCCTCGGAGCCAACCACCACAATGTCGGCTTGGGTTTTGTCCATCAGGTCATCCGCTGCGGCACGGAGTTCGTTGCCGCCCACACCGTCCAGTGCGAGGCGGGCAATTTTGAATCCTCCAAGCTCGAGGTTGTCCGCACTGGTTCCGCCCGCCGTTTGCGCCCGAACGAGTTGTGATTTCAGATCACCGATTTGTTTGTTCGCGGCCTTGAGTTCGTCTTGCAGTTTGTCGATGCGTTCCACCAACGTTTCGGGCGTAACGTTGACACTTCGGGAAATCTCGCGGATGCGCTCGAGGTTTTCACGAATGAAGGCAATCGCAGTTTCGCCACACAACGCCTCGATACGACGCACGCCAGCGGCCACGCCTTCCTCGCCGACGATCACGAACGCACCGATCTCGCCGGTGTTGCCAACGTGCGTGCCGCCGCACAATTCTTTGCTCGAGATTTCCGTCACAGGTTCGATCACACCGATGCTCGAGACGTTGCCATCGACACTGACGACACGCACGATGTCACCGTACTTCTCGCCGAAGAGGGCCATCGCACCGGTTGCTCGGGCCTCATCGATGGGCATGAAGGCATACGAGACTTGGAAGTTCGCTTCGATCCAACGGTTGACCAACATTTCGATCTTGCGAATTTGTTCGCCGCTCACGGCCTCGTCGTTGGTGAAATCGAAACGCAAGCGTTCTGGTGTGACCAACGAACCGCGCTGTTGCACGTGCGACCCAAGCACCGCCCGCATCGCCGCCTGCAACAGGTGCGTGGCGGTGTGATGCCGTTGCGAATCCAATCGCGCTGGATTGACCCGAGCATCCACATGCGTTTCAAGCTCGAGCGTGCCGCGTTGAATTTGCGCCTCGTGCAAGTAAATCCCTTGCGGTGTTTTCTTGGTGACGCTGACCGCCGCCATGCCGTGATCCCATTCGATCATGCCCGCATCGCCAACCTGTCCACCACCTTCGGCGTAAAACGGGGTCGTCTCGAGCACGAGTTGCACGTGATCACCCTCGCTGGCGTTGGTGGTCGCCTCACCATTTTTGAGGATGGCGAGGATTTTGCTGCGGCCCGCGATTGCTTCGTAGCCGATGAATTTGGTCGTGCCATGAACGCGAATCACATCCTCGAGTTCGTCGGCAGATTTCGAGAACAGTTCGAGGTTTTTAAATTTTGATCCGTCTTGCGCGAGCTTCTGCGCGGTTTTGTAGGCGGCATCGAAACCGGCTTGATCGACCGTCACGCCGTGTTCCTCGCAGATTTCTTTGGTCAAATCCAACGGGAATCCGTAGGTATCGTACAGCGTGAATGCGGACTCACCCTCGAGCGTGTCACCAGATTTTTTCTTCTCGAGCAATTCGTCCAAGCGTGTGATACCCCGCTCGAGCGTCTTCAAGAATCGTGCTTCCTCTTCGCGGATTTGCTTTTCAACTTTCTCGAGGTTCTGCACAATTTCCGGGTAATGCTGCCCCAGCGTTTGCGCCACTATCGGCACGAGTTTGAAGATCACGGGTTCTTTCATGCCCAACAAATAAGCGTGACGGCTGGCGCGACGCATGACTTTGCGCACCACGTACTCGCGGCCCGTGTTGTCGAATCGCACGCCATCAGAAAGTGTCATGCTGACCATTCGCACGTGCTCGGCGATCACACGATGCGAAACACTTTTTGGACCCTCGTACTTCTTGCCGGACAGTTCCTCGATTTTTTTGATCAACGGCACGAAATCATCGCTGTCGTAAAAATCTTGAACATTCTGCATGATGCCGACCACGCGCACCATGCCCATGCCGGTATCGATGTTGTGCCGACCCAAATCCTCGAGCGTCCCCGTTCCATCCGGGCCATCAGAACGGTTGTAGCCCGGAAAGACCAGGTTCCAAATCTCGAGGTAGCGGTTCGAGTCCGGGTTGGTGGCGTAATCCTCCCAGGTGTCTGTACCGTAAGCCGTGCCACGGTCGTAATAAATTTCCGAGCACGGACCGCACGGACCGTTCGGCCCTTTTTTCGGCGCATCCTGCGGCCAGAAATTCTCGTCCGCATCAAACCGGTTGATGTGACTGGCGGGCATGCCAACGTTGGTCCAATGCGTGAACGCCTCGTCATCATCCTTGTAAATCGTGGCGTACATCCGTTCCTTCTCGAGCCCGAACCATTGCGGATCGGTCAGGAGTTCCCAGGCCCATTCAATCGCTTCCTTTTTGAAATACGAATCGAAACTGAAATTCCCCAGCATCTCAAACAACGAACAATGCCGATCCGTGCGGCCCACATTCTCGATATCGTTCAAGCGAATGCACTTCTGACTGGTGGTCACACGCTTCCATTCACCCTCGAAGCCAGGAAATTTCGCGGCAGCACCCACGAATTGAGGTTTGAACTGCGTCATGCCCGCCACCGAAAACATCAACGTCGGATCGTCATACACGGGAATCGGATGTGATGGATACCGCAAATGGCCTTTGGATTCAAAGAAACTCAAATACGTTTCACGAACTTCGGCGGTGGTCATAAATTTCGGCATGGTGTCCTCCAGGACTGAGATTCACGAGAATTAAAAAAGTCCGCTCGAGGTGCAAGCGGACCAGAACCGGCTTTTCAGGCGGCTCAGGTCAAAACATTACGGGCGGAAGGCAAGATCATTGCTCGAGTATACGGACGGGTAGACTCGAGCGCAAGGTG
>JAYURE010000434.1:0-4605 GCA_043756345.1 Deinococcales bacterium
CCTGGAACCAACCCGGATTGCTCGAGGCTTCCATCATTGTTAAAAAACTGGACGCTGCCTTGCAAGTCGCAAGTCCAAACTTCTACCGCGCCCCGCTCGAGGTACAGTTCGATCTTCTCGAGAATGGCTTGTGGTGTGTTGGATGGGCTGATGATTTCCACGCAAATTTCTGGTGCTTGCGGGTATGGCGTGACGTTGCCAAACTGCGCAAAGAACGCTTTGGACAACCACGCGACATCGGCGACTTTCACGCCATCTCGGGTTTCAACGCTGCATTCGGTGATGCGTCGCCCTGCTGGGGCCTGGTCGCGCAGCAAATCTCCGATGCTAACTTGGTACAAGCCGTGAAGGTTCGTGGCTGGACTCATTTCGATGTTGCCCCGTTTGTTCAATTCGATTTTGTATGGCAAATCTTGAAGGCTCGGATCGTCTATGACGTCCTGCCAGGTGAGTGGTCGTGTGTCGGTCAGAGCGGCCATGTTTTTAGGGTAGCACAGAGGGTAGCACAGGATTCTCGAGCATTTTTTCGGCGATCACTTCGTCAATGTACGTTTCGTTCACAACTGCGTGCCGGTGCATCGTGCCGACAATGTTGAATCCTTGCGAAACGTAAAACCCAATGGCTCGAGGATTATCCCCGCGAATCATGGCAATGAGTTTCTCGAAGCCTTTGGCATGCGCTGCCGCGAAGGTGGCTTGGGCGAGTGCGGAGCCCACGCCTTGACCTTGCGCGTCCATAGCGATGAACGTGGCGATGTCGCCGAGGTGTCGCATGGCGTTCGACCAACTCGAGGTCGGCGAAACGTCTTGCAATCCTAGAAGTTTGCCGTCGTCGCCTTCGGCCACCAGGAACACGCCTCGTTCTGGGAAGCTTTGAATAAATTCGAGTTGGATTTCTGGTGTGACCGGCTCGAGAATCGTGTATTTGCCTGTTGCGATGATGGCGTTCAGCATTTCGCTGATGGTTTTCGCGTCGGAGTCTTGAACGGGGCGGATCGTGAAGTTCATGCCCAAAAGAATAACTTTGTTTACCGGCTTGACTTCGAGTACGCTCTAAGGTCTAGGCTGGATTCCATGAACGAAGTTGAGACCCTCAGCATCAAAGAGGCCGCAGTTGAAACCAGATTGACCGCGCACACCTTGCGCTATTACGAGCGCATCGGGTTGCTGCCCAGCATCGCTCGAGACGCGAACGGTCAGCGTCGGTACACGGCGCATGACTTGGGAGCGATTGCAATCTTGCTGACGCTCCGGGCGACCGGAATGCCGATTGGGGTAATGCAACGTTTCGTGCAATTGCTCGAGGCGGGCGACCGTGCCGTTTCTGAACGGCGTGCCTTGCTCGAGGCGCATCAACGGGCGGTTCGGGCGAACATCACGGAACTTGAAACGAATTTGGAGGCCATTGAAACGAAGATTGGCACGTACAAGGACTTGGAGGCGACAGGTTTGAAAACCTCCTGTTCGCTTCCCTCACCTCGAGCAGCATCTCGGGCGCAACCGTTGGAGGTTTGAATGCAACAGGTTTCACTACAACAAGTATCACTGGGTAAATCTGGTTTGAAGGTTTCAAAAATGGGTTTGGGCTGCATGGGCATGAGCGACTTTTACGGTGCGCACGACGATGCCAAGTCGATTGCGGTGATTCACCATGGCCTCGAGCGTGGCCTGAATTTCTTGGACACCGCCGACATGTACGGTTTGGGTCGCAATGAGGAATTGATTGCCAAAGCGATTGCTGGCAGCCGCGAGAAGTTCGTGATTGCCACGAAGTTCGGCAGTGTCCGTGATCAGCAGACCGGTGCGTTCTTGGGCATCAATGGCAAACCCGAGTACGTGCGGGCCTCGTGCGAGGCAAGCTTGAAACGTTTGGGTGTCGATCAGATCGATTTGTACTACCAGCATCGCGTGGACCCGAAAACCCCGATTGAGGACACGGTCGGTGCGATGGCAGAACTCGTCAAAGATGGCCTCGTGCGCCACCTCGGGCTTTCAGAGGCGAACAGCGATCAAATCCGCTGTGCGAACGCGGTCCATCCGATTGCCGCCTTGCAAACCGAATACAGCCTGTGGTCTCGAGACCCCGAAGATGACATTCTCGCAACCTGCCACGAATTGGGGATTGGGTTCGTGCCGTACTCTCCACTCGGGCGTGGTTTTTTGACCGGGCAGATCAAACGGGTCGAGGATTTCGCAGCAGATGATTTTCGTCGCACAAACCCGCGCTTCGTGGGCGAAAATTTTCAGAAGAACCTCGAGGTCGTCAAGAAGGTCGAGGAACTGGCAGCGCAAAAGGCTTGCAAGCCGGGTCAACTCGCGTTGGCTTGGTTGGACGCGCAGGGCGAGTCGTTTGGCATGGAGTTCGTGCCGATTCCTGGAACGCGACGCATCGCGTATTTGAACGAAAACATTGATGCGCTCGAGGTGAAACTTTCCGCGCAAGACATGGCGGCGCTCGAGCAGGTTGCGCCAAAAGGGTTCGCGGTGGGCACAAGGTACTAAAACAACTTCACGGTCAAACAGTAGGTCTCTACTAAACAAATGCTGTTGGCTCGAGAATTTTCGGTATCTTAGATCCATGCCTGATGATCCTCGAGCCATCAACGTTCATACCAAGTACAGCACGGTTGAAAAATCGTTCGATGATTTGCCCGCCCCGAAGTACGTGCCGCTCGAGTTCTTGCGCTTGCCAGAATCAACCATGCTCGAGCGGGCCGAATCGTTTTACAACTTGATGCAGGCTCGGAGGAGTGTTCGTTTTTTTTCGAGCGATCCGGTGCCCAAACGGTTGATCGAGTTGGCGATTCTGACGGCTGGCACGGCTCCGTCTGGGGCGCACATGGAACCTTGGACTTTCGTGGCGATTGAGGGTGCAAATTTGAAATCCAGGATTCGTGCGGCTGCCGAGGCAGAAGAACTCGAGACGTACTCGAGAAGATTATCCGACGAGTGGCGTGGGGCGCTCGCGCCATTGGGCACGGATCACGTCAAGGAGCACATCACCGATGCGCCTTGGGTGGTGGTTTTGTTCAAGCAGAAGTACGGCATCAACGACAGTATCAATTCAGGCGGTTCGCACCGCAAGCATTACTACGTCACGGAATCTGCGGGCATCGCGGCGGGCTTGTTCGTCGCGGCATTGCACAACATGGGCTTGGCAACGCTGACGCACACACCGAATCCAATGCAGTTTCTCGCAGAAATCCTCGAGCGTCCCAAAAACGAGGAGGCGATGCTGCTCTTCCCTGTTGGTTTTCCGAGCCATGACGCGGTTGTGCCTGATTTGAAACGCAAGAAACTCGAGGACATCGTGCAGTGGAATCAGGGCGAGTAGCAGGCTCGAGTCTGGTCAACGAAATCGGTCAGCAAAAAAGGTCAAAGCAAATGCTTTGACCTTTGACCTTTGACCTTTAACCTTTAACCTTTTCCTTGGCCTTACCTGTTGCGGGCGACAATGCTCACTTTGATTTGCACGGGTTGTTTGTTGCGCCAGATCGTCAGGCTGGCCGTTTGTCCGGGGCGGCGTTTGGCAATTTCTTGCACGACCTCGAAACGGTCTTTGATGACTTTGCCTTCGACTTTCAGGATGATGTCGCCCAGCGCCTCGAGCTTGCCGTCTTTGTCCACGACGGCGGCACGCACTCCGGCTTTGGCGGCTGGCGATCCGGGTTCGACGATCAGCACCATCGCGCCTTGATCGCTCGAAAGGCCGGAAAGCTTGCGGGTGATCGGTTCGAGTTCCGACAGGTTTTTCATGGTTGCGCCAAGTTGTCCGCGTTGTGAGACGCCAAATTTCTCGAGGTCGCTGACGGATTGCGCGACGAGGTTTCCTGGGATGGCCAGACCGATCACGCCGCCCGCGCCGACTTGGTTGGTCAAGTTCGCATCGACCACGCCAATCACAGCGCCTTTGGAATCCAGGACTGGGCCGCCGGAATTGCCGAGTTGAATGTTGGCATCGGTCAACAGCATCTCTGGGATTTCCACGCCGATATCGTCGTTGAATTCGGTGATGCGATTCAACGATCCGGCCACGCCAACCGAGACCGTGTTGGGCTTGCCGGATGGTGAGCCGAGCACAATCAGTTTTTGTCCAGGCAAAATGTCTTTGGCATTCCCGAAACGCAGGGTCGCGGGCGCTGTGACCTTATCGACTTTCAGGATGGCAATGTCGATGCCTTGGTCAATCGCTTCTATCGAGGCTGGGAAGCGGCGTCCGTCGCGCAGCATCACGACCACACTGACTGGATCATCAGAGACGGCGTGATAATTGGTGATGATCAAATTGGGCCGGTAGAAGAATCCGCTCGAGGTGACAAACCCATCCTCGCCGGGTTGCACGGCTTCGGGTGCGATTTTGGCGATCACGGTGACAACGGCGTTCAAGGATTTGCGGGCGACCTCAACGGTGTTGATCTCGTCGGGTGTGACGAGCCTGCTGTCAGCGGTGACACGACCGGTCAGGAAGCCGACGCCAGCGGCTGCCAGGAACAAAATCACGACCAGAAAACGCCACATGAATAGGACCCCCGGAAAGAACTCTCTTGCTCGAGATCGCTTCAGGTGCGCTCGAGTCGTTTCATCTTAACCGGGTTTGTGTTTTGC
>JAYURE010000435.1:0-1703 GCA_043756345.1 Deinococcales bacterium
CACCGAAGAAGTCCTGAAGCTCGTGCCACAAACCTTGCGCGAGGCAGGACTTGCGCTCGGCATTCCACGTTGGAAAGTCATCATGAACATTGTCTTGCCCACCGCCCGCAGTGGCATCATCACCGGTGTGATCCTGGCGGTCGCTCGAGTTTCCGGTGAGGCCGCACCACTGATTTTTACGGCGCTCGGCAATAACATCTTGACTGCGAATCTGACCCAACCGATGAGTGCATTGCCGCTCGCCGTGTACCGCAGCGCTTTTCAACCAAGCGATGCTGAAGTGGCTCGAGCTTGGGCCGGAGCGCTGGTGTTGGTCAGCAGCATTTTGGTGGCGAGCCTGCTGGCAAGGTACTTCGCAAGGCAAAAATAAAGCACTCGAAAATCCGTAAGGTGGGCTCGGCCTGCCATTCGCAAACGGTGGGCCGAGCCCACCCTACAAAAAGGAAAGGAAGCAACCATGACCGCAATTTTGACTGAATCCACACAGACTCGAGCCACCGATCAAATCCTATCCGCCGAGAACGTCAGCGTGTTCTATGGCGAAAAACAAGCCGTGAAAGACGTCAACGTCGGCTTTCGCAAGAACACGGTCAATGCCTTGATCGGCCCGAGCGGTTGCGGCAAAACCACGTTTCTTCGCGCCATCAACCGCATGCACGATTTGACGCCCGGCGCTCGAGTCGCAGGCAAGTTCTACCTGGATGGTCAGGACTTGTACTCGAGCGAGATCGATCCGGTCGATGTTCGCCGTCGTGTCGGAATGGTCTTTCAAAAACCGAATCCATTCCCAACCATGAGCATTTACGACAACGTTGTGGCTGGTCTGAAACTTGCCGGTGAACGCAACAAACCATTGCTTGATCGCGTGGTGCAATCCAGTCTCGAGGGTGCAGCACTTTGGGAGGAAGTCAAGGATCGCCTCAAGGCTCCAGGCTCGAGCTTGTCTGGCGGTCAACAGCAACGCCTGTGTATTGCTCGGGCATTGGCGGTTGAACCCGAGATTTTGCTGATGGACGAACCGACCAGTGCGCTCGATCCGCAAAGCACGCAACGCATTGAAGACCTGATGGAAAGCCTGAAGCAACGCACGACCATTGTGATCGTGACGCACAACATGCAGCAGGCAAGCCGGGTTTCGGATACGACCAGTTTCTTCTTGCTCGGCGAATTGCTCGAGCATGGCGTGACCAGCGAAGTCTTCACCAATCCGCGTCATGACAAAACCGAGGCGTACATCACCGGTCGATTCGGGTAAAAGATGCTGACGCAATCAGGTCAAACCAGCCTCGAGCGCGAACTGAGCGAACTCAAACGCGAATTCTTGCTGATGCACAACCGCACCAACAAAGCCATGACACTCGCGTTCGAGGCGTTGCTCGAGCAAAACTTGGACAAAGCCAGACGTGCCATCGCCAGCGATATCGAAATCGACGAATGGCAAACCATGCTCGAGCAACGCTGCCTGGAAATCATCGCCAAGCATCAACTGCTCGCCAGTGATGCACGATTCGTGACCGGTATCATCTCGAGCGTCGCCGATTTTGAACGCGCCGGAGATTACGCGACTCACATCGCCGAAGACGCACCATTCTCGGTGCTGGACCGAGAACACGTTCAGCCCGTGACCGATCTGATCCTTGAGATGATGCGTGATCTTGAAACTGGATTGCGTGATGAGAACTCAAACTTGGCCTCGAGCGTGG
>JAYURE010000436.1:0-4600 GCA_043756345.1 Deinococcales bacterium
GAATCACGTAGGGCGAGGATCAGCGCTTCGGGGATGCCGCACAGTCCGAAGCCACCAACTGCCAGAAGTTGACCATCTCGGACAACATCGGCGAGGGCATTGTTCGCGCTCGAGAAAATCTTATTCACGTTTCACCTTGCCATACTTTACGGCCTCGAGGCTGTTCAAGCCCAGCACCACTCGAGATGCAAAAAGCCGGACCCAGAAGTTCTGGGTCCGGCCAGGATCTTGCGGCTGGGTTTACAGGTCGATGAAGCTGCCATCCAGCTTGGCGTCGGTGATACCGCATTCGCGTTGGATGATCTCGAGGTTGTGAACGCCATCGGTGATGGTCAGAGTACCGCCGTTGATTGCTCCTGGGCAGGAGCCGTCATAGGTCAAACCTGCGCTGCTGAAGCCGATGATCGTTTTAGAACCGGATTCGGTCAGGCCAACCTTGCCAGCGAGGGTGATGGCTCCGCCAGCGCTGTAATTGTTGGTGTCGTTCGGCACGATGTTGGCGTCAAGGCGTGCGGCCACGGTTTTGTTATCGATGCCCAGTTCGAGACCGAAGTCGATGTCGTAACTGCTGGATTTGTTGATGACATCCAGGCCAACGTGCAGGTCGGCTGTGGTGTTCAAGTTGATGTCTGTGCCACCGATGTTCAGGCTGCCGGTGCCGCTGGCTGTCAATTTGGCGACGAACAAGAAGCTGTTGTCATCCGCGTTCGGGTGATGGTCTTCAATCTCGAGCGTGCCGTTGAGTTTGACGGTGCCTGTGTTGAAGACGTACTTGCAGTTGGTGAAGGTCACGAACGCAGTGGCTGGGATTCCGTCACCGTCGGGGTCGTTACCACCGGTCGAGTTTGAGGTGTACGTGCCACCAGCATCGCAGTTTTGCGTGCCGTTGTTGAGTTCTGGGTTGAGTGCTTTGCCAAGTCCGACAATACCGCCGAGGATGCCGACAGGACCATTGCCTGCGGAAAGACCATCGATGATGTTGCGCAAGAGTGCAGCATCTGCTTTGGAGAGCCTGAAATCGACGTTGCCGGTCAAGTTTCCGGTTGGTCCGGTTGGGATGCGGCTATCGCCGTTACCACCGCCGCCGCCGCCACCACCACCGCCGTTGGTGTTACCGTCAATAGGTGTGGTGTTCGTGGTGATTGGGGGAATCGATTGGGTTCCACAGGCGCTGAGGGCGAGAACCCCGAGTGTTGCCATGATCCATGCTTTGGACTGTTTCATACTTGCCTCCCTGAAATTGTCCTAGGCCCCCAACCCAGGACTACGCTTCAAATCTAAACAGGAACTATCCGAGTCTGATGTGAAAATTCAAATTTTAAACCCCCTCATACTCATCATTGCCGCATCGAATTTTTTAATATTCAGGAGCGTTCGGCTTCGCTATGCATAGATCATGCCGCCTGGACATTAAAGTGACTTAAACGCCTTGTAAGGAATTCGTGACAAAACCCGTTTTCCTGGCGGCCCAAGTGAACGTCACCCAAATTTGAATCCAGGTCAAAACACTGGCGATGAGGTCAGTTGCTCGCGCCAACAAAAGTGCCAACATCCCAGGCGAGTGCGGCCAGCCGATTTCACCCAGGAAGCCTTGGAATCAGCCACGTCTTCGGCGAACCCAACCCGACAGACGCTTCAAAACAGACGCTTCAAAACAAATGCCCGAGATTTTACTTCTCGAGCCCGGATGGTCCTTTGCCGCTCGGGGTACGTGGCACGATCAGGTCAAACTGATTGCCGGTGCTTTCCCGAATATCGTATCCCTGCGAGGCAAATTCGCCCTCAATCACGTGCCAGCCGGGATTAAACTCGAGGTCGTAACGGTAGAACCCTTTCGCGCCGGTCGGGTGGTCCTGGGTTTCTTTCAGGCTCGAGGTTTTGGAAACGATCACCAGGCCATAACGGAAGAATCCACGCATCGCATTGTCTTGACCAGCTTTGAACGGTGCGAGATTGACGCTCGCCTCGTCGGGATCGGGTTGGGCGTTGCCGTTCGCGTCATCGAAAGCCACGAATTGCACGGTCGCACCGACCGCACCATCGCCTTTCAAGCGACCCTCACCGTTGGGCAGTTTGACTTCCTCGAGATCGGTCAAGGCGGCATCCTCGAGTTTCGCGGGCAGGATCAGGCGATAGCCATTGTCTTTCACGCTTGCTTGTGCGATCACCTGCGAACCGATCAGGGCGGCCACGTGCGGATTCGCCAGCGGTGTTGGCGTTTCGACAGCCCCCTCGAGCGTGCGTTCTGGAATGTTGATGCTCAAGCCTGAATTGCTCAGGGGGGCTGTCACTTCCGGGCTCGAGCTTGCGGGAGCGACGACGGGATTGGCAGGACGCATCGCCGCGAAAGCGATCACGGCAATCACGATCAACACGGCGACGGGGACAATAACTCTGGGGTTCACGGCGCGTATTGTACCCGCTCTCAAGCTTCCATCCTCGAGACGGTTGTGAGAAAAGGTTGTGAGAAGAGAATGCTGGTTTTCGGCTTGCACTCGTTACACATCATGTGTACAATCCTTGCCAGTGATCCCGCCTGTCGCGCACCGCTAACCAATAGAACCCCGCCTCCCGGCTCAGGTTCTGGTCAAGCGTGCAAATGCACAGGCCTTTTTTATTGCCGGGATTCGGACAAGTTTTGCAGCCTCTCCACACCAGCCTCGCTCGAGCTTCGAGTGGGACAGGAGGACGGAATGAAAGAACAACTGTTGTTGACACCCGGTCCGACCCCGATTCAAGCCCGTGCAGCCAAAGCCCTGACCTTCCCGATGCGTGGACACATGGACCCCGATGTGTTTGCGGTAAACGCCCGGATTCAAGCGGGCCTGCTGACCATGTACGGCGCGAGTACCGATACCTTCACTTGCCTGCTCGCCGGAACCGGCAGTCTCGGCATGGAGGCCGGATTTGCGAACCTGCTCGAGGCTGGGGATCGCACGTTGATCTGCGCCAACGGCGAGTTCGGCTATCGCATGGCGGAGATGGCAAAACGTCAAGGCGCGATTGTGGACCTCGTGACCGCAGCGATTGGTCAGGCGATCCTGCTCGAGGATGTGCGTGCGGCACTCGAGAAAAACACGTACAAGTTGGTGGCAGTGGTGCATGGCGAGACTTCGACCGGCGTTTTGAATCCCGCGCCAGAAATCGCGCTACTCGCCAAATCGTATGGTTGTCTGGTCACGGTCGATGCGGTCACGACGGCAGGCATGATGCCGTTCAAGATGGACGAATGGGGCATCGATTACGCCTACACCGGTTCGCAAAAATGCCTCAGCGCCCCTCCGGGCGTTGCGCCCGTGGCCTTCAGTTTGGCGGCGCAACATGCGGTCGAGTCACGCAAAACACAGGTGCCACTGTGGTACGCGGACCTCGAGGGTTTGCGGGCCTATTGGGATCGGCGCGAGTACCATCACACGGTCGCGGTCCAATTGCATTTCGCGCTCGAGGCGGCCTTGTCTGCGGCACTCGAGGAGGGTCTAGAAGCTCGGGCAACACGGGTGCGCATGGTTGGCGCTGCGGCATTGCGGGCGCTCGAGACGGTCGGTTTCACGGCATTTGTCGAAGATCCTGCGGCGCGATTGCCGACGGTGCTGGCGGTCAGTTTGCCCGCGCACGTTCAGGATTTGCCGGTCCGTACCGCCCTGCGCGAACGCGACGTGATCATCACTGGCGGTTTGGGCGTCACGGCGGGCAAGATCTGGCGTTTGGGCTTGATGGGTGAGGCAGCAAGGCCCGAGTATTACGCCCGTTTCCTCGCGTCGCTCGAGCAAGTGCTGAAGGTCGATGGTTTGGTCGCGGAATTCGAGAAGCAACTGACCATTCTGGCCTAAGCTGATTGTTCCAGGCTCGAGTCTCGGTTGGCGTGACAGGACATAGGCATATGACTTGGTGAGTTTAAGAATTCTGCGGAATTGAATTCAATGCTCCGTTTTACACGATTTTTATCGACCAAAACCACGCAAAATAGACCTGTGGGGTGGGCTGTGCCGCCATCGACACGAAAACGGTGGGCGTCATGTAACACATGCAGTCGCATGATGCCCACCCTACAAAAACTGATCGTTCCAGGCTCGAGTCTCGGTTGATGCTGAGGCTCGGGCTTTTGTTTGACGCACATTTTGCGTTGAAACAACCGGTTTTGGCGTGCTCAATTCGGGGTATTTTCCTGTGTATTCCATGAGGCCATGATTACGTTTTCAAGCTGGAAAATCCATAAAATGACCAAAAAGCCGATTAATCCGGGATTTCCGACCTGCTCCGAAATCTAAAGGCAAACTAAATTGACAACGTTTTCAAGAAGCGTTACACTTTCATCATCAAAAGCAAGCACCGATTCGTACAAGGCAGTCAACACTGGATTCCCTCGAGCCAATCACCACCGATGACCAACCAATGAAAGGAGGTTCCGCATGAGCAATACACCCGTCACCGTGATTGATGTCGCCAAGGCCGCCGATGTCTCACCCAGCACCGTCTCACGCATTCTCAACGGAACCACCGCCGTCAACGCCGACAAACGCCGCCGCGTGCTCGAGGCCGTCAAACGGCTCGGCTACCACCCCAACGCCATCGCCCAAAGCCTGGTGCGCGGCAAATCCAT
>JAYURE010000437.1:0-1701 GCA_043756345.1 Deinococcales bacterium
ACCAGCACCTAACGGGCTTGGGTCGCTCGCCCCTACGCCAGATTCTGTAGGAGCGAACTCCATGTTCGCCCTCGCCAGTACATCGAATGGTTTAACGCAAAACTAACGTCCTTTGCGAATCAATTTCGGCAGTGATTCTCGAGCCGCCAGCAGCAGCAAGGTCATCTCGCCAAAATTCCACCAGAAGTGAATTGCCACCCGAGGCAGCGTGGTCAGGCCAATCATGTTGCGGCAGAACGTCAGGTTCGTGGCGAGCCAACCGTCACGTCCGAGGAATCCGGGCAGCACTTGTGCCGCGCCAAAGATTGGCAAACCCAGTTGTCCAAGTTCGGCGGCAACGTGCAGGTAATTCAAGAGCATGAAGGTGTGCTCGAGGCTGTGCGCGGTGATCCAGGCCAGCAACGGCCATCCCCACAGGCCACGCATTCCTTTGACGACCAGGTACGTAACGGCTCCCCAGGCGAGCCAATTCCAGATGAAATGCACCCATTCGACATCCAAGCTCGAGATCAATCCTTGTGAGTTCACGGGCGCTTGATCGAAAACGTAGAACTGCAACATCTGAACGATGTGTTCTATCGTGTGAAATCCTTGCAACGCCAAAAGCACGCTGAGCACGCAGGCGGCAGTGCCGTAGAACGCCAAGTCATCGCGCCATTTGAGTGTCGCTGGAACCGCGATCACACCGAGGAACATGATCGTGCCGCCCCAGATTGGAAATCCAATTCGGGTCACGGCGTACCCGGCAACAACCAGCCCAACGGCGCTGGCGGCGGCGAACAATGCGGTGCGTCCGCGCAAGCGCAAGAGGTCAATCAGTGATGGGCTTCGCTCGAGTCGCAGGCTCATGGTTGGCTCCTGGTGATGCTCAGAATGTTGTTTGCAGTAAGAGTTTGAGTGGAATTTTTGAGTGTCGATTGCTTGCCGTCGGACCAGATCACCTCGAGCGATTCGAGCGTGGTGCCTTCTGGAAATCCGAAGTGAACCCGTGGGCTCATGCCGGAAAGGTAGCCGCTTTGCGAGAACAGTTCGCGGGTCATCGTGCCAGCACTCGAGCGAAGAATCACGGTTGCGCCGAGGCCGTGCGTGTTCTGCGATTGCGGCGCACTCAATTCAACTTCCAAGCTCGAGCCGCCACAGAGCGTGTTCTCAAACAGTTGCGTGGACTTCTCGAGGTTGTTCACAACAATGTCCAAGCGTCCATCGTTGTTGAAATCTGCGAAGGCCATGCCGCGACCGCTGGCGCTCGAATCGAGTTTCCAACTGCTCTCGAGCGCGAAGTTTCCGTTCGTGTTTTTGTAGGCACGGTTCTGTTCGATCAGTTCGTTGTTCGGCAGGTACTTCAGGTTTTCTTTGTCGATCATGCCGTTGACCAAGTACAAATCTTGAAAACCGTTGTTGTCCAAATCGCCGAACTGTGCCGACCAACTCCAACCGGTTGCATCAATGCCAAGCTCGTAAGCGGTGTTCTGAAATGTGCCCGGTGCGGTCTGGCGTTGCAAGACGTTCTCGGCGCGTTGCAGGCTTTTGTACTGCAACTTCTGGAAGGTCTTCTCCATGAACGGCATCCATTTGGCGAGCACTTCGCGGTTCTTGAAATCCGGTTTCATGTCGGTCGCAAAAAACTCGAGGCTGCCATCGTTGTTGGTGTCGCCGACGGTGAAGCCCATCGTGTTTTTGGTGGTGCGTTTGAACGGGTTG
>JAYURE010000438.1:0-1698 GCA_043756345.1 Deinococcales bacterium
TCACAGTGTTTATCACAGTGTTTGTCCCAGGCTTCATGAATAGATCCTCTTGAATAGTGCAAGAAAATGCGATTTCGGCTCGAGTATTGGTTGAAAGTCTGACGGGATGATGTGTTGAAGAAAAGTAACATCCCATCTCTTTTTGCGCAAGTGTGGTAGAAAATATGGACGATAAATCAGAATTCGTATCACTTGTGACCTGAACGGGTTTGGTATTTCGGATTGAGGCTCGAGCTTGATGGATGACACGGATGCAAAGTTACTCGAATTGATGCAACACGACGCGGGCACCGGTCACGCCGAACTCGCCCGGGTGGTTGGCCTGTCGGTCGCTGGGGTTCACAAACGCCTTAAACGCCTCGAGACGAACGGGTTGATTCGCAAAACGGTGGCGCAATTGGATCGTGAAAAACTCGGGTTGGATTTGTTGTGCTTCCTGACCGTGACGTTCAAAACGAACACCGCACCAAACAACATGGCCGAATTGCGCCGCGCCACCGCCGGCCTGCCGGAAGTGCTCGAGTGTTACACCCTGACCGGCTCGAGCGACGCGATTCTGAAAGTGATCGTGCGTGATCACAAAGGCTTGCGTGAATTTCTGGCGCGACTCTCCGATGTGCAAGGCGTGATTGATCGGATTCAAACCAGCATCGTTTTAGAGGAGATCAAGGAAACGCACGAGTTGCCGATCTTGCCGGACTAAACCCCAGAGAAAAGAGAAAAGTAAAACCCGATTGCTCGAGACGGTCTGGATTTTACTTTTCTCTTCTGTGACTTTCCTCTGCCCTTAAACGATCACGAATCCGAATTGCTCGAGCACCCGCGCAATGTGTGATCGGACCCGGCTCGAGATTGGCATTTTGAGTTTCAACAACAGCAAATACAGGCTTGAGAGGAACGCCTCGCAGTTGGCTCGGGCGGCAACATCGCCACGCTCGAGATCTGATTGCGAACGTGGATGCAACGTGTCCGGCATGCTATCCAACCAGGCATGAAGCATTTTCGGCGCGAGCAAACCACGGGCGATGACGTTGTTCGCCGCGACCGCCAAACGGGACGCCTCGTGGTGCGCGAGAACCGGTGAATCCTGTGTGGTCAGTTTCGTGGCAATGGTATTCAAGATGCGCTCGAGATCGGCCGCATCGATGTGCGGATTGCGTGCCAAGTTCGCCAGCACGTCCGCCGTGTGCGCCACCGAATGCGCCCAACCTTGTCCGCTTACAAAGCCGCGCCAATCTTGCTCGAGGTGAAAGTACTCCAAGGTCGATTGCAGCAACGCAGAGAGTTCTTCGCGGGTTAAAAATGAATGCTCGAGGTCGTAATCGGTGATCACTGACAGGATCAACGCACTGAACGAACGTCCAAAAACCGTCTCGGTGCCGTTCTCGCCAAGCCCAATTTGCAGGCCTGCCTTCAAGCTCGAGATCATGCTGCGCAAACGATCTGGGCTGTACAAATGCCGCACGTAAATCCAATTGCCCAAAATCGAAAAGCCAAACTCGTCACGCAATTCGGGATCGCTCGAGGACAGGTAGCCGAGCAGTTCATCGGTCAGTTTTTCCAGGTCATGTCCGTCAGGAAAGTTGCCTTCCGCCTCGAGCACGCCGCGCCAAAATTCTCGATCCATACGAACAGTTTAGCGCCCGATTGCAATTCGATGTGTGCAGGACCACGCCAGCACGTCAGCGACGCTCACAT
>JAYURE010000439.1:0-1698 GCA_043756345.1 Deinococcales bacterium
TTGCAGGAGGCACCGGTCGGCAACATTCCGTTTGCCTTGTACGCAAAACTCAAAGCCGATGTGCGAACCCAATCGGCAATTCCAATGGGCTTCGGTGACAATTACAACAACTTTCCCATCGTCGGCACCAACACCGATTTTTTTGAGTTGCGCGAAAAATTGACCGATCCGAATTTCTACCGACTCGAGCGCGGCACCCTGTTCGCCAAACCCTTCGAGGCGGTGCTCGGTGCGCAGGTGGCTCGGGTCGCGGGCTTGAAATTCGGTGATCGTTTCAAAGCTGCCCATGGAATGCAGGCATTGATCGAAGCCGACGAGCACGCCCAGGAATTCACCGTCGTTGGAATTCTCGAGCCGACCGGTGGCCCCAGTGATCGCGGCATTTACGTGGACCTGCAAACGATTTGGAATCAGCATGCGCAAACCTCGAGTGAATCCCGCGAGGTCACGGCGGTGTTGTACACGCCCAAAAGACTCGGTTACGTCTATCAGGTGGCGAGCCAACTCGAGTCTGGAAAATACTTGCCGGGTGTGAGTTCGCAAGCTGTCTTTCCTGGTCAGACGGTTGGACGCTTGCTGGATTTGCTCGGACAGGGGCGCGTCGGTTACGCCGTGATCGGATCGTTGGTGCTGGTGCTCGCGCTGGCGACGGTGGCGGTCAACACTTACGCCTCGGCCTTGGCGGGTCAACGCAACCTTGCCATCCTGCGGGCGATTGGTGCTCGGGCCGTGACGGTGATTGCAGTCGTGCTGCTCGAGTCGTTGGTCGTAACGGCTTTGGGCGTGCTGCTCGGTATGGGGCTGGCGTACCTGGGAACCTTCGCGGCCGGTTTGGTGTTGCAACAAAACGTCGGGCTGAGCCTGCCAATCTTGACGCTCGAGTTTGGCGATGCCCTGCGGGTGATGATTTTGTTGCCGGTCGCGGTGTTTTTTGCGTTGTTCCCGGCGCTCGCTGCGTCACGCCGCAGTCCGCTTGAGCGTTTGAGTTGAGGTGAATTCGATTCGAGGTAAATTTGTTGAACAATGGTCTGTTGATTCCCAAAATTCATACTTTATCGTTGTTTGTGAATGATTTAATTGCTATTTTGCGAACATCGAGTATTTCAGTTAAGTTAAGTTTATGCCATGTTTATAATATTTGACAACTTCATGACATTCAAATTGACTTGCTTCAATTGTCATGGCGTAGGAAATAAACACCCCGTAACGAATTCTTTGGTTAGGCTCTCAAGGTGCTAAACGCCATCGGAGGTTTGGGGTTGTTCCTGTTTGCCCTGAACCTGACCTCAACCCACCTTCAACTCTTGGTCGGCCCGGTGCTGAACCGCCTGATGCGCGTCTCCAAACGCGCCCCCGGCATTGGCCTGTTCGCCGGTCTGACCATCGGCGCGGTGATCCAATCCGGCACGGCGGTCGGCATGATGACCGCAGGATTTGCCGACATCGGTTTGCTCGGAGTCGCCGAGGCGATGGCGGTGCTGTTGGGCGGTGCGGTCGGCGGCACGATGGCGGTGCAACTCGCGTCGTTGCAAGTCTCGCATTTGTCCGTGCCGATCATCGGGGTCGGCTACCTGCTGCGTTTTGCTCGAGGTGCGCTGTCCCGTCACGTTGGACCGGCGTTGATTGGGCTGGGCCTCGCCTACTTGGGCCTCGAGATTCTGGTCGATGCCCTCAAACCGGTTCGTGACGATCCGCTGA
>JAYURE010000440.1:0-4573 GCA_043756345.1 Deinococcales bacterium
GGCATCGTTGTTTCTGACAGCATCCGCATCGCGGGCAACGAGTTCGACGAGGCGATCATCCGTTACGTGCGTCGCAAAGAAAACCTGATGATCGGTGAACGTACCGCCGAGGAAATCAAGGTTCGTATCGGTGCCGCCATGATCGGCGCTGGCGACGAGGTTCGTACCGCCGAGGTTCGCGGACGCGACCTGCTGAACGGCCTGCCAAAAAGCGTGTCGCTGACGACTCGAGACATCGTTGATGCGCTCGAGGAACCGGTCCAGAAGATTGTCGAACTCGTCAAGCGCGTGCTCGAGCAGACGCCGCCGGAATTGGTGTCGGACATCATCGACCGGGGCATCATCATGTCCGGTGGTGGCGCGTTGCTGCGTAACTTTGATGAGTTGCTGCGCCAAGTGACCGGCATTCCCGTCATGGTCGCGCCAAACGCGATTGAGGCCGTGGCGATTGGCACTGGCAAGGCATTGGACATGCTTGGCGTGCTGCGCAACACGTTGGACTCGAGCGACAATTACTTGCGCCGGTGAGTGACTTGAACGACGAATGGCTCCGGCTTGTCTTCGGTTTCGGGGACGGGTCGGGGTGTTTTGTGGCTGAACAGGCAGTTGGGTCAGAATCAGTCAAGCCTAAGCGTTTGATGACCGTTCGGCTCGAGATTTGGCCTTGTTCTCATTCCAGGCTTGGGCGTGACGCATGAATTCTGGCGAGGATGCAGTTATGACGACGTCGCTGCCAGATTGCTCGCAAATTCGTGAAGACAATGTTCATCACAACCCTTCAAGTCTTGTCATTCTCGAGATAGTTTGGTGTGCATGAGATTCCTTCAGGTTCGAGTTCTTCTCGTCAGTCTTGTCACACTTTGCTCGAGTCCCATTTTTTCAGGTTCGGCATTTGCCGCTTTCTTCCCGCTCGAGAACGTCAAACCGGGCTTGGAAGGGTACGCGGTCACGGCTGGGGCGGGCAATGTCCTCTCGAAGTTTCCGGTCAGAGTTGAAAGTGTGGTTCAGGAGGGTGTTGATTCGCCACGCATTCTGATTCGCGCTTCAGGATCATTTATTGAATCCACGGGCGGTATCGCGGCGGGCATGAGCGGTTCGCCGGTCTATTTCAAGAACCAACTTGCGGGTGCAATCTCGGCGGGATTTCCGAATGGGGATCACAATTTGGGTTTGGTTACACCGATTGAGATCATGACGAAAGCCGCGCCGACACCAGTCACGGGGACGCTTGAGTATTACGGGCTCGGGTTGAACTTATCGCTCTCGAGTCTTCCAGGTCGCCCGGTGCCGCTGGCCGCTCCGCTCACGCTTCAAGGTCTTTCTGGTCGAGCCGGAACGAAACTGCTCGAGGATTTCCGGGCCAAAGGCGTGAACATGACGGCTTTACCGGTTCAGGCTGGGTCGGTTCAATCCAGTGCGTCAGCCGCCGCAAAAGTGTTGGACCGTCCGTACAAACTCGAGGCTGGAGCGCCGATCTCGGTGCAGTTGATCAGTGGTGATTTCATGGTCGGCGCGGTCGGTACGGTCACGCTGGTTGAAGGCAAGAATATTTTGGCGTTTGGGCATCCATTCCTGAACGACGCTCGAGCCCGTTATGCTGCCGCGCCAGCGTATGTGAATGCGATCATTCCCGCTTCAGACATTCCGTTCAAACTGGCTGAGAGCATCAACAAACCGTTTGGCGCGATCACCACCGACAGGCCTTACGCAATCGGTGGCACGATTGGTGCCGACCCGCAACTTTTGCCGCTCGAGATCACGGTGCGTGGTCAAACCTCGAGTTCGATCATCACGGCTCCAGTTCCGAACCGGACCTTCAAACTCGGTTTGGCTCCCGTTGAGGCCTTCACGGGCGTGCTGGCCTACGTCAGCGCCCTTTCCGCCTTGGATGCCACGCTCGAGGGTTCACAGCCGGGCAGTGCCACGATCAGTCTGGCGATGACGTTCGCGGATAAAACCATCACCTTCAAGGACCGAATTGCCGATGAGAACGACATCTCGACCCTAACCGCGCAACGGGCCGCCGGAGCGGTCGCGCTCGTGGCCGAAAATCCGTTCAAAGCGCCCGGTTTGCAACGCCTAAAACTCACCCTCGAGCTAGCGCCGTACAACCTGATGCGCCTTGTCAAGGCCGAACCAGAAGTGAAAAAAGTCAAACCGGGCCAAACGGTCGGTTTGAACCTGCGTTTGCAACCCTGGCGTGCGCCCAGCCTCGTGCGGCGCATCAGCGTCAAAATTCCTACAGATGCGCCAGAAGGCGAGTACATCCTCAGAGTCCGTGGTGGCCTGACACCAAGGCCCGATTCGGCATCCTCGAGCAATGACCCTTGGGATGGGTTGCTGGGCTTCGATGACCTGCTCGAGCGCTTGCGCAACCGCATCTCTGGTGACAACGTCCTGATCGAGACGAACGAGGACGAACCCTCGATTATTGAGGTCGAAAGTGTGGGCGTTCCGGTCAGTGGTTTACTTTCTGTAAAGTTTACGGTGATAGGAACTAAGCCTTGAGTGAACTCACCGCCGCTAACCTCAATGGTCACTCGAGCCTGAGCGCACGAGCAGTTCCCGCCTGGACACGCTCCAGCCTGGCCACTTTCATCGGTGGCACGCTCGAGGGCGAGGACGGTCCAGTGGCACGCATTGCCAACCCGGAAGAGGCCCAAGCCGATGATGTGGTCGCCGCCAAACACCAGAAGTACCTTGAGCCTTGCCTGAACAGTAAGGCCGGTTTGATCATGTTGCCTGCGAGCGCCACACTGCCCGAAGGATTGAAGCCACCCGCGCTGTTGCGCGTGACCGATCCGGAAATCGCCTGGGAACGCCTTTTGAGCGCCTTCGCGCCACAACTCGAGCGTCCAGCCGAGGTCGATTCGAGCGCCAGCGTTCACCCAAGCGCCGTGATTGGCACAAACGTTCACATTGGTCCGAACGTGATTGTCGCTAAAGATGCGCAGATTGGTACGGGCTCAATCATCATGGCCGGAAGCTTCATCGGTGAAGGCTCGAGCCTTGGGATGGACTGTCAGATTCATCCGAACGTCACGGTGCAGCATCACGTCAGCCTGGGAGATCGGGTTTTTGCCCAAGCGGGCGCGGTGATCGGTGCGGATGGGTTTGGTTTTCGTCGCACACCCGAACACCAGCACGTGCGCTTGCCTCATGTCGGTACGGTAATCGTCGAAAACGATGTTGAAATCGGTGCGAACAGCGTGATTGATCGGGCCACCATCGGGGCAACACGAATCGGGGCTCGCGCCAAGATCGGACCGGGCTGCATTGTCGCGCACAACTCGAGCATAGGGCAGGACGCGCTGTTGATCGGCGCGGTGCAAATGGGTGGCAGCACCAGCATCGGGGATCGCAGCACGATCTGGGGTCAGGTCGGCATTGCCGGGCACCTCGAGATCGGCGCAGATGCAACCGTGACCGCGCAATCTGGGGTTTCCAAAGATTTGCCCGCCGGTGGCGTTTATGGCGGTTCTCCCGCCCGTCTAATGCGTGAATTCGCTCGAGACATCGCCCGTGTGGGCTTTATTGATGGTTTGCGCGAACGTGTCGGCAAACTCGAGGCAAAACCAACCGAACTCGAGGCGCTCATGGCGCGTGTGCTTGAACTCGAGCGCAAACTCGGCATGGGATCGGCTTCAGAACACGCAAACAACGCCCCAGGAGCCGACGAATGAGCAAAAAAACGCCCACAAAAAGTCTAGTTGCGTATAGAATTCGTCGGGCTGCGGTGAAAACTGGCCAGACCACAGGTGATTTGCACCGCATCATGAACTTGAGGGGGCTGTTTTGATACGACTCGAGCGACACCAAACGCATCACGCTCAACCCGAAGTTCGCTGGGATGGACAAAACACCTCTGCTTGGATCGAAGGCGTCGGGATTCACACCGGGGCCGCCACTCGAGTTCGTTTTCACAGCACACCCGGCGAGGCTGTTCGCATTGTACGTGACGGCACGCGCATCCCATTGCTGGCTGAGAACGTACTGAACACGCAATTGGCCACACAAATTGGTTTGAACGGCCTGAGCGTCTCGACCACCGAGCACCTGCTGGCCGCGTTGCACATCCTTGGGCATTGGACTGGTTTTGAAATCGAAGTGCAAGGACCAGAAATTCCAATTCTGGACGGCAGCGCCCTCGGTTGGGCGTTGGTCTTGCAGCACGTGACCCCAGAACCTGCACCAACCCGGTTCGTGCCGCCCGAAATTGCGGTCGAAGTCCGAGGCGGTTACGTTGGTCTGGAGAACATCGCCGCTGAGATTCCGGCCCAATTGAACGTCTCGATTGGTTTCGCGCACCCGGACATCAACGATCAACGTTGGATTGCCGATGAACTGCGTTGGCTCGAATTGCTTGACGCCCGCACGTTCGCCTTTGCGCATGACCTCGAGCGATTGCTCGCCACCGGGCGCGGTATGGGTTTCAACAACGAAAACGCGATTGTTTTCAGCAAGGAAGGTCCAAGCTTGCCGTTGCGAGGCTTCGACGAACCGGTGCGGCACAAGGCGCTCGATTTGCTTGGCGATTTGTACTTGGTTGGTCGGCCATTGCAGGCGCTGGTGG
>JAYURE010000441.1:0-1692 GCA_043756345.1 Deinococcales bacterium
GTTGTCTGGTAGGGGCGAACTCCATGTTCGCCCTGATTTGGCTTCGATTCAGAAACAAGATTCTCGTGTCTCTAAAAGCCATATGCGTAAGCCCTGCAAAAACTTGAAGTGTTGAACACAAGGAGCCTCCCGATTGACTCGAGATTAACTCGAGATTGACTCGAGACGTAAAAAAAGGCGGCCCAATTGGGCCGCCTCGATCATCTTGCTTCATCCAGCTTGATTTACCCAGCTTGATTTACAGGCCGAAGTGAACGCGGTTCTTGGCGATGAACGCCGTTTGATCGCTCGGCACATCTTCCTCTGGGAAGATCGCGCTGACAGGGCAGGCTGGGACGCAAGCGCCACAGTCGATGCACTCGTCCGGGTGAATGTAAAACTGGTCGTCGCCCTCGTAGATGCACTCGACGGGGCAAACTTCGACGCAGGCGGAATCTTTGGTGCCGATACAGGCTTGAGCGATGATGTGTGCCATGTGGGTTCCTCCTTGGGAAAACCCTCGAGATCGAGGGGGTACTGAGTCTTCGAGTCAAAACTGAGATGTTCATGTTGTGCTCGAGGACTTGAAGCCGCTTTAAGGGAATTGCTGCCATCTCAGATTTTGACATGACGTACATCCAAAACCGGGATGTACTTGCATTGCATTATAGGGGAGTCTGGAGTCGAGTCAAGTGATTTGAGCACGGGATTATTGCCGAGTGGAGCACTCGGATTTGCTCGAGCTTGACGCTTTAACCACCAATTTTTGCTTCACGCCGCAAGCTGCGCACCGCTCGAGCGATCTCGGTGACGTAACCCCGGATTTGAAAAACGCTGATTCGATCCATCGCCTCGCGTTGACCTCGAGCCACTGTTGCCCAATCGGTATCCCAACGTGACGGTCTGCCACGCTCGAGGGTCAGCAAGCCATCGAGGTTGTTGACCACGGCGAGCCAGCGGTCCGCGAGTCCCGTGAATTTGTTGCGCACACCGTTCATGCCCGCGACCGTTTCTGGATCGCCCGCAAAATATGCGAGCCGAACGTCAACATCGGGACGCAACTGCCAAAAATCCTTGGATTTCCAAACCAGCCCGAGCGCCAAGAATTCAGCTTTGTTTTCAGGCTCGAGCAAAAATCGCAACTCGGCGGGAACGTCTTGTAATTCGTGAACACGACCGAATGGACGCGCCTCGAGCCAAAGACACAGGGCTTGCCAGGCCTCGAGTCGTTCAGGTGCCAGGTCATTCATTCGATCATCCATCTGGGGATTCTATTGCGCAGGTGCTCGCTCGAGCATCGGTCATCAGGCTTAGACCGTGAGCTTCAAATCTGCACGCGGTTGCGACCGTTGCGTTTGGCCTCGTACAGTTTGGCCCCGTACAGTTTCGCATCGGCCAACGCCAACAACGCATCGGTGCTGCAATCCGCCCCGGCCTGCACCAAACCAAAACTTGCCGTGACCATCAATCCCGGATGCAACACCTGCCAGTCGTGGGCGAGGGGGCAAGAGGGAGAAAAGTCCGGTTGTTTCTCCCTCTCCCCTTGTCTCCCACTCTCCCCACTCAATCCCAAAAACACAATTTGTACTCAGCCGTGACAAAAGCCTGGATCAGCCCAGGGCTTACGCATATGGACGATTTTGATGGAATTTCACGTCAATTCCATCTCGAGGGAAGGGCGAACACTTCTTGACCATAAGACGCACCTTCGGG
>JAYURE010000442.1:0-1691 GCA_043756345.1 Deinococcales bacterium
TGGAGTTCGCCCCTACGCAAATGTTGTAGGGGCGAACTCCATGTTCGCCCTCCGAAGCGAGGATAAATTCCACCCAAATTTCTATCGTGCAAAAAATCATTTTCATTCCACCCCACCCAATTTCGGCCTTGCAATCCCTCGAGTCTCGAGCACCGTGTCTGCATGTTCGATCATGGCTTTCAATCGAAATCGTGTTTCGTTCGGCAACGCATCCCAGGCTTTGTTCAGCAACGCACCTTCGATGGCGTACACCAGCGAATGCCCTGGCGTTTCCCCGGCCAGTTTCAATTTTTTGTACGCCTCTATCGCGCCGATCTCTTCGAGTTCTTCGCGGGTGTGAATCCCAATTTTCTCGAGCATGACGACACTTTTCGGTCCCATGTTTTTGAGTTTGCTGATCGGTGTGTTGGTCGAAAATGCAATTGGTGTGTCTCCTCGGGCAAAGTACAGTCCGCCACCAACACTGATGACCGCAGAAATCAGTCCGAGTGCATAAACGAAACCGGCAATCGCTTTGTCTTGTCGCAGCAGGTTCATTTCTCCGAGCAACCAATTCCAGTCGTGTGTGGAATTGTCACCGCCGAGCAGTGGCAGTTCCATCGCTCGAGCATCGGCGATGTAAACCTCGAGATTCACAAAACTGGTGGCGAGCCAGAAGGTTGTGACCATCGCGGCGAATCGTTGCCCGGATCGCCAGAAGTAAACCGTGAAAACAATCGGCACGAGCAGTTGCATCAGCGATCCGCCGAGAAACATCATGAATTCGCCGAGGAATCCGAAGATCGGATGTCCGGCCTCGTGAAAAATCAAATTGACGTTATCCAGAAACATCCAGCGGCTCGGGTCTTGAAGTTTTTGAAAGGCGTACCAAGCCATGAAAACCGTGCCGAGCACTTTGAGGATCTCGAGCGGGCCGAATCCGAATCGGCTCACCTCTCCTCCATCAACTCGAGTGGGATTTGCTCTAATTCTGGCGGCTCGAGGTCCGCAACATCTTCGGACTGAACTTCTTCGCTGGGCAATTCACCGTTGATCTCGAGTTGCAATTCCATGAAGGCTTTGCGCACATTTTCGGGCAGGTCCGCGCCACGCTTTTCGCTGTAGTACCGCTCGAACGCTTCTATCGGTGTGAGGTGTTCTGGTGACGCCTCGAGCACGCGCTTGGTGCCTTCGGTCAGTTCAACTTCGATGGCGAGGGCGGCGGGAAGCACGCCGATCACGCGGTCTTTGAGACCAGGTTTCGGTTCGGGCGTGGAGACGATCACTTTCAACCAGCCTTGAAATGATTGGAATTCTTCAAGCCGCCGCTCGAGCGAATCCAAATCGACTCGCACGGTTTTGAGTGGCTTGACGAGCGTCAGCGGCATGCTGGTAATTTTGGCGCGTCGGCCCGGTTCGACCTCGACCAAGTTCACGCGCTTCTCGTCGCCCGCCTCGCCGAAATCGAGTTGGATCACGCTGCCGGAATACTGCGCGGGCGGCAGGTCGTTGACACTTTGCGGTTTGTGCAAATGTCCGAGCGCCACGTATTGCGCAGCGCTTGGAAACACATCCGGGCTGATGCTGTACGAGTTCCCAACGTGAAAACTGTGTTCGGTTTGCGAGAGCGTGCCACCATCGACGGTCGTGTGCAGCATCATCGTGTTTACGGCGTTGTCCCGGAATCCTGCCTCGAGTTTACGCAAGAAAAA
>JAYURE010000443.1:0-4552 GCA_043756345.1 Deinococcales bacterium
TTCGAGCCCTCGAGCTTGGAACGCAGGAAGTCACGGTGAGCATCGGATCGTGCGGCGATACAACCAGCACCAGTCTTGATGTGATCGCCAAACCGTTGCCGCCAGAATCTCGAGCCAGTGAAATCCTAGTACTCGCAAAACTCGGCGTGAAAGTCGATACCGGTTATGTGGTCGTCTCGGATCGTCTGCCCGCAAATTCAACGTACATTCCAGGCTCGAGCGAGCAACTGCGCACTGCGAGTTTCCCAATCAATGCCCAACCGAGCACGACGGCTTGGATTCGCAATCCGAACGAACCCGGCGTGACCATTCCCGATCCTTGGGTGAACGGTGATCGCCTATTCTGGGTCTTGCCCGCCGCGAGCCTGAACGGTGATATGGTCGGCGTGGCGTACCGTGTAGCGCACACAGAATCGATTGTGGTCCCTCGAGATCCCGCCGTGATTTGGGTGGAGCCAGATACGCGTCGGGTTCCGAATACTCCAAATCCAAACGCCAGCAACACCGTCTTCGATCCAGCATCGCCCGCCGGAAAACTTGTTGGCATCGGCGAGGTGCGCCTTCTCGAGGGCAAGCCAGAAGTGCTTGAGGCATTCAGCAAAGCGAAGACATTTGGGACCGAGTTGAGCATTCCGACACCAGTCAGTAGCAATGGTCCAGCGACGCGGTTGCAAGTCTCGCTCGAGCGGGCGGTGAACGATCCCGCCGACCGTCCGACTGTGGTTGTGCGTGCCTTCGACGAAAACAATTTGCCCGCGAACGACAAGTTCGCCACGCTCGAGTTGCGCGTCGAACAATCAGGCTCGAGTGTGAACATTGATCCAGTCACGCCGGATGCCGCGCCAGAAATTCCCGGTTATCAAGTCAAGCTCGAGAACGGCATCGGTCGCGTTCTTCTCGACAATTTCGCCAGCGGTGAAGAGGGAGCCATCTCGAGTGTTCCAGTGATTTTGGCTGAGGCACGAATCACGGATGCGAACGGCAAAACCATCTCGAGCGCAGGCAAATTCCGTGCGGACGAAATCAGTCTTGGTACAGCAAACCCATTGGCTCCGGCAGGCACGCCAGTCTCGAGCGTTTCGCGTCCATTCGTCGCGGTCGGCTTGGGCAGCGCCCAATTGAATTGGTCCACGGACACCGGCTTCAGCGTCGGCGGCGCGTTGCGTGCCTTCGCTCGAGGATCAGTCTTCAATGATTGGCTGCTGACGGTTGCGGTCAATCAAATTGCCACGTATGACGGTTCGAACCTTGCGTTCACGGGCGATCTATTGCCGCCCGCGAATCCATTCGAGCGATTCCCACTGTTGGGCGACTCGAGCACCACCGGCAGTGATGCGCGATCCAGCGATGGTTTCTACGTGCGCCTTGAGCGTGGTCCGAGTTACTTGACTTACGGGCAGATCGATCCGAACTTCCGTGGACTCTTGACCCCGTATGGTCCGAATTTCAATGGCTTCCAGGGCGTCGCCATCTTTGACGGTGTGAGCTTGAATACGTTTGCCGCTTTCATCCCGAATGCCAATCAAAGTTTCAAGGCTCGAGGAGATGGCACCAGCCTTTACCGCTTACCATTCGCGCCACTCGAGCCGGGCAGCGAACGCATCAGTATCGTGGTCTACGACAAGAACAATCCGAGTGTGAAACTCGAGACGAAATCCTTGCGGCGTTTGGCGGATTACACACTGGACGAAACTTCCGGCACGATTCAACTTTCGCGTCCACTCACTTCGGGCGATACAAATGCCAATCCGCAATTTCTCGAGGTCGAGTACGCCAGTGTGCTCGAGGCTGCGCCACGAGATTGGCGTTACGGCGTGCAGGCAATGCTCGGGAGTGACGATGGATTGAGCGTGACAGCAACGGCGTTGCGTTTCCGTCCGGCAGACAATGCTTATCAGTTCGGGCTCGGTGCCGCGTACAAGATTCAGGGCTTCCAACTCGGGCTCGAGGCTGCGTTCGGTGGGCCACTCGGTGCAGGCGGCGGGCTTGGGTTGGGCGGGCAACTCAATTACTCGAACTCGGGTTTTCAATTGCAGGCGCGATACCAGGAACTCTGGAAGGATTACATCGATCCGAATGCGACAAGCTCGAGCACACCGGGACGGTCCATCTCGGGCGGACTCGGCTGGAAGTTGAACGACACCTTCAGCATTGCCGGATCGCTGACGCACAATCAGGAATTCACAACCGGCATCGCCAACACGAATGCGGGGCTCGAGGGTCGCGCCAATTTCGGAATTTTGAAGGCGCTCTTGGGTGTCTTCGGCAGGCTCGGCAATGGCAGCTTGACACCGGGGCAACCGTGGAACACGGGAGGATTTTTCACGGGCGGCCTCGAGCTTGATTTGAATCCGATCAAGATTTCGGGCTTGCAACGCATTCCGTTTACGAAAGACACATTTGGCGAAACCAATCTCGGTATCGAATGGTTGATCGCGCCAAGCTTCTCGATTCGCCTCGCAGATACGCTGGTATACGAACCGTCTGGCGTGCGACAAACCCTCAGCCTGGGTGCTCGAGGTGGCGTGGCCAACAACGAATTGATTCGCCTGGTCACAGGTCAAGCCTCGAGCGAACCGTTCGGCAACACGAACCTTTCGGCCAGTTACGATCTGGTCAGCACCAGTGGCACGGCGGGACGGGCTCGAGTTGGGTTGGACACGAGCATTCCTCTGGGCAGCAATTGGAGCACGCAACTCGGTGGCGAACTCGCGCTGGACGCACCGAATCCGTTGACGGCGAGCGGCTTCCTCGGGCTGGCGTACTCGAGCGAGACGATCAAGGCGAGCACTCGAGCGCAATTTTCCTTGCAGCCAACCGGCATCAAACAGGTGTACACGGTGGGCGCAGTGATTCAACTCGATCCAACCTTTGCGATCAGTCCAAGCATCGAATACGCGAGCTTGCCCGACCTCGAGACGCGAGCCGATGGTCTGCGCGTGCGTGATGGCGGTCGCTTCTCGATTGCCGCCGCATGGCGTGCGGACGACCTGAGCATGCTCACCAATCACTCTGGACGTTTCGGGATTTACGCCCCGAATGGCGACGAGGTGCAGGGTGAAATTCAATTCGGTTACGTCGCCAATGAACGCCTTTTCGCTCGAGCGGGAGCGGCCTACAAGTTCGCTGGCACCTTCACCGGGCAGGTCGGCGCGGGCTTGACGTACTTCATCACCGATCAATTCGGTTTGGGCGCGAACGCCGCGTACCAGTTCCAACCGTCCACTGGTACAGGCAAAATTTCGTTCGGTCTCGAGGCAAGCTTGCGGGTCTTCAACGGCGTGATCCTCTCGGCTGGCACGAACTTTATTGGTTTCGATGGTCTGTCCGGTTGGAGCACCGCACCCGGATTTTTCGTGCGCCTCGAGTTCTTGTTCAACGATCAACTCTTCGGCAAGACAAAATAAACGCAGTTACCTTGAACGGAATCCTCGAGCCTTGAGGGTTCCGTTCTTGTATTCGCAGTCCTGTATTCGCAGTCCTGTATTCTCTGGCATGGAAAAACTGAAAGTGATCCTGGTCGGTTGCGGTGCCATGAGCGGCGCATGGTTGAGTGCTGCAAAAAACATTCCCGATCTCGAGCTTGTTGGTTTGGTCGATCTTCGAGAAGAGGCGGCGCAAGCTCGAGCCACAGAATTTGGATTGCACGACGCAAAAATCGGTACTGATCTTGGAGCGATGCTCCAGACGACACAGGCAAACACTCTTTTCGATTGCTCGATTCCCGAGGCGCACCATGACAATGCGTTGATTGCCTTCAAGCACGGCGTTCACGTCCTCGGCGAGAAACCTCTGGCGCACAGCATCACGCACGCTCGAGCCATGGTTGAAGCGGCACGCGCCGCGAATTGCGTTCACGCTGTCGTGCAAAACCGGCGTTTCGATCCAAACATCCGTCGCGTGCGCCGCTACCTCGAGACGAACGAAATCGGACCGGTCACGACCTTGAACGCGGACTTTTACATCGCCGCGCATTTCGGTGGATTCCGTGACGCAATGCCGAACGTCTTGCTGCTCGACATGGCGATTCACACGTTTGATGCGGCACGATTGATCCTGAAGGCCGATCCGGTCAGCGTTTACTGCCACGAGTGGAATCCGAAAGATTCCTGGTACGCGCACGGCTCGAGCGCAATGTGCATCTTTGAATTCTCCGATGGCAGCGTCTTCAATTACCGTGGCTCGTGGTGTTCGGAAGGTTTTCACACGACTTGGGAATCGGATTGGCGCATCGTTGGCACTCGAGGTTCGCTGCGTTGGGATGGCGGATCGCAACCTCGAGCCAGCGTGGTCGTACCCAATCAGACGAGCCCGAGCGAGGGTGGTCGTTCCGATTTTTTCAGTCAGCATCACGAGTTTGAATTGCCCGATTTAGACGCTGACGATGCGATTGGTGGGCATGATGGCGTGATCAAAGATTTCGTTACCGCCGTGCGAACTGGTCGCCAACCCGAGACGGCCTCGAGCGACAACATCAAATCTTTGGCAATGGTTTTTGGCGCGATTGAAAGCGCAAAACTCGAGAAGAAAATTCCGGTGGCGTGGACGTGAT
>JAYURE010000444.1:0-1684 GCA_043756345.1 Deinococcales bacterium
CTTCACGTTTCAAGCCAGTTACCCGCTGCACCTGAATTTCGTGGTCAAAGATTACAAAGCCAGCGACACCGGTCTCGAGTACATCGGCACGCCAAAACAGCAGATGGGTGATGGCGGATTCGTCGCGCAATTCACCGATGTTGCCAGCGGAAAAATCATCGCCGTAACGAACCAAAACGCGAAAGTCATGGTGGTTCACAAAGCCCCGCTGAACGCGGCCTGCGCCAAGGAAGCCAACCCAATCGCGGGCCAAGACACATGCACGTTCGCATCTACGCTCGAGCCGAGCACCTGGAAGAAATCCGATTTCAACGACGGTGCTTGGAATAACGCCTCTGTGTTCACGGCAGCGGAAGTTGGACCCAAAGACGGTTACTTGAACATCGCCTGGACCTCGAGCGCAAAATTCATTTGGGGTTCTGATTTGTTCGCCGACAACACGGTGCTGGTTCGAATGAATGTTGCCGCGCCGTAACCAGGCTCGAGTTCGCAAGCTGTTCAATGTTCGAGTGTGATTCTCGAGTTCGAGTTTCAAAATAATAAGGGAGAAATTGATGAAAAAATTTGATCTGCTCGCCGCCATCCTCGTACCTTTCTGCGTTGCCGGATTGGTTTCCTGCCTCGGCACTTCGGCGCAATCCACCACCGACACCACGGCTTCTTCTACCCAAAGCACCGATGCCAACTGCTTGGACCACACCAGCAAATTCGTCGCCGCCGGAAATTTGGCCTCGAGCCATTGCGACAACGGATTTCTGGTCATCGAATCGACCGGACTTTCCAAAGAACAAATGATGGTTGGGATCACCGCTTGGCAACAACAGGTTCCGTTGCCACAACCGTACACCGGCAGCAACGCCTGGAAGATTCCACTGGTTCCGGTGGCGGCAAGTACACCGAGCAAAACGAGTGGTGTCGGCGCGGTCGCCATCGCGCTCAACGGCGTGCCGATCTTCAATCCGAGCAAACCCAGCCAAGGTGGAAATCAGGAAATCTACGATCCGAAAAACGATCCAAAACTGATCGGCGAACTCGACTCCTGCGGCGGGCACTCCGGGCGTGGCGACGATTACCACTACCATTCCGGGCCGGTCTGTTTCCTGGACGCGCTGGGCGCAAAAACCAACGGGCTGATCGGGTACGCGCTTGACGGTTACAAAGTTCTAGAGTTTCATGATGCGGGCGAAATACTGCCGACAAACCTAGATGCCTGTAATGGTCACGAGCACAATGGGCTGGGCTATCACTATCACCTGACCGAAAAGGCACCCTATGTGGTCGGTTGCTTTCATGGCACTGTGAACAATGCCTTCCAACCGCAGACCATGCACCTCAGACCGCCGGGAGGTCCACTTCAGGCCAACATCACAGCGCTGACCAATGGGGCCGACGGTTGGACCAGCGTTCAGTACACGTACAACAACGCGCAGCAAAGCCTGAGCTACAAAAAAGTGGACGGCTGCTACCAGTTTCGTTACGCTGAACCCGCCCTGCCACAATCACCCGGATCGGGAACCGTCACGTACTGCGAGCGAAAGTAAGTACATCCTGTCACGGATGTACACAACAGGTTGAAATCTTGGACAAAGCCAGATTGATGATGAGCACAACGAAAACCCGACTTGATCCAAGAATTCAGATGTCCAAGTTTCAACCGGGAGATACATAGCTCGAGTTCTCCTCG
>JAYURE010000445.1:0-4537 GCA_043756345.1 Deinococcales bacterium
AGTGACTTGGCACGAATGACGACCACCTCGAGTTTTCCGTCGCTGGCATCGGCGTTCGGGGCGATTTCCAGACCGAGTTGCAGGCGTCCATGATTGACGATCATCACTCCGATGCCTTCGGTCATGACCTCGCGCCCGTCCAATTCGAGCACGAACGAGGCGACGGTCGGGTTGGTGTTTTTCAGGGCGCTCGCCAGGTACGCGCCGACCCCGAGTTTGGATTTGAGCGATTCTGAATCGGCGACGATGTGGGCGTCCAAACCCGCGCCCGCATTGAGCGCGAAGCCCAGCACCTCACCATCGGTGAAACGCAACTCGGCCAGGTCCGTTTCGGTGACCCGTCCCGTGAGGGCCACCTCGGCGAGCGCCACCGGGTCCGATGGTAGGTCCAAATTCAGGGCGACCAAGTTGGCCGTTCCAGCCGGGTAAACCATCACCGGTGTGCCAGAGCCAGCGAGGGCGTGGGCGACCGAAGAAATGGTGCCATCGCCACCCGCCGCAATCACACGAGAGAATGATCCAGCATCCTCGAGCAGGGCCTCGAGCTTCGCTTCTGGGGTCAACTCGCGGACGGTGATCTGAGCCCCTTTAGAATGAAGCGCGTCCACGAAGGCATCGAAGCCGTCGTCATCTTTTCCAGAGGCCGGATTGCGCAATGCCAGCAAGTGTGGCGCAAGCAGGCGCTGGGCAGGTGGGTGCGATAAAGGGTTTGTTTGTTGCAGATCGGACATGGTTTCAAGTCTGAGGCCGCAATCTGATTCCAGGCTGAATTGCCGCTGAAAACCCGAGGTAACATGGGGATCAATCCCGTGACCCAGGTCTCATGCGAAAAACGTGGAATTTTCTTAAGTTGAGGCGAATGAACTCCCTGCCCGTCAGTTCCAATCCAGATCAACGCGCACGTGGTCCGCGGATTCGGCGTGGTTTCGGCGTCCCATTGCGCTTACGCTTGGCCTTGATTTATGGGGCGCTCGCCAGCGTAGCCCTGTCCCTGGCGCTCGTCGCCGGGTACGGCTTTTACGAACGTGCGGCGTTTCGCAACCTCGACATTTCGCTGTCCTTGGTGCTGCGGATGGCGCAGCCGTCCTTGAACCGGGCCGGTCGGCTCGAGCCCCCTCAGATTGGTGTGAGACTCGCCATGCGCGAGTACGATGCCCAAGGACTCTTGTTGCGCTCGAGCGGTGCGCCGGACGAACTCATGGACCCGGTGATCGCATTGTCGCTCGGGATGCCCGCGCACGCCGATTGGATTGGGGTCTTGCCATACGTCAGTTACGGTGTGGCGAATTACGCTGGCCTCGGGCTGACGGTGGCGGGCGGTGAACGGTGGCGCAGCTTGACCACGCGGCTTCCCGACCGGCGAATCGTCCGGGTGCTTTTCCCGCTCGGTCAGATTGATGCCGCGCTCGCCAGCGTTCGCCTCAAATTCTGGACGCTCGGGCTGATCGGTGTGTTGATCGTGTTCGCCTTGGGTTACGGGCTTTCCGGGCCGAGCCTGCAACCGCTGACCCGTTTGGCCCGGGCCGCCGAGGGCGTGGTGCATGACCCTCGAGCGTTGCTGGCAGGTTCCAAAGGGTACGACCCCGACCTCTCGCCGCTCGAGGAGGCGTTGAAGGGTGCGTTTGAACGGCTGAGTGAACGCGAACGCTTCGTCTCGGGCATCCTCGGGGCCACGCCGAGTCTGGTGTACGTTTACGATTTCGAGTTGGATGCCAACACGTACTCCAACGATCAACTCGGACCGTTGCTGGGGTACACCCACGATCAGGTTCGAGGTTTCGACGGGCAGTTCGTGGATCGCTTGATTCATCCCGACAACCGCGATTTGACGCGGGCGCACCTCGGTGAGGTCAGGGGTGAGGCGAACGGCAGGGTGCTCGAGAACGAGTATCGGGTGCGGCACGCGGACGGGTCGTGGCGCTGGTTTCGCAGCCGCGATGTCGCCTTCGAACGCGGTCCCAGCGGCGAAGTGAAGTCGATCTTGGGCGTTGCGGATGACGTCACCGAACGCCGGGAGCACGAGGCCAACAGCCGAATCTTGCTGAACCTCGATTTGGCCATTCGTGAGGCCCACAGACCACTCGAGATCGAAGAGGCCGTCACGCGATCCCTGGCTGAGCACCTCGGCGCGGTTCGTTGCCTGGTCGTCCGGGTCGAGGGCGACCTGGTGAAGGTTAAGCACGAATACAACGCTGGAGTCCCGAGCGGCCTGGGCGAGCACAAACTCTCAAATTACTGGACGCCGGACGCGATCAGCGCCTACGCCGCTGGCACTCCGAGTGTGATCGAGGACGTGCGAACCGACCCCCGCAGCCGGGATCGGGCCGCCAATTTTTTGGCCTTCGGGTATGTGTCCTCGGTGGAGGTGCCCCTGTTCGGCGCGGGCGGCTGGACGGGAATCTTGGCGGTGCACCGCAATCAGGCTTCCCGCTGGTCGGAGGGCGAAATTCAACTCGTGCGCGACGTGGCGGCCCGCGTCTGGCCGGAGATCGAGCGGGCGCGGGCGGTCACGGCACTCGAGGTCAGTCGGGCGCGATTGGACGCGGCCCTCGAGAGCAGCCAGACGGGAACCTGGGAGTTGGACCGCAGCATTGACGAGATCGTCTACTCGGGCGAGTATGGCCCTTTCCACGGCCTGCCGTCCGGTCCGGGCCGCGTGTCTGTCGCCGCCGTCCGAGCCTTGACCCTGCTAGAGGACGATGCGCGAAACCGACCGGCCTTCGAGCGGGCGCTCGAGACCGGCGGGATGTTCGAGGCCGAGTATCGCCTGCGGGTCGCGGGTCGCCCAGACCGTTGGGTGCTTTCACGGGGTCGGGTTCAAGGGATGCTCGATGGTCATCCACGTCTCGCAGGCACCCTGACCGACATCACCGAGCGTAAACGTTCCGAAGAACTGCTGCGCCAGGGCGAGGCCCGTTATCGGGCGTTGGTCGAGGCGGGCGCTCAAATCGTTTGGCGCACCGACGCGCACGGCGAGATGGTCAATCCGCTCGAGCGTTGGAGCGCCCTGACCGGGGTTGCGTCCGAACACCTCAATTTCGAGACACTGCTGAGCGATTGGGTTCATCCCGAAGACCTCGAGATGGGATCGTCCTATTGGCACAGTGCCATTCGTGATGGAATTCCGGTTGAGTTCGAGCAACGGGTACGGCTGGCCGCTGGCGATTACCGTTTCTGGGCGGTTCGGGCCGCCCCGGTCCGCGATCAGGATGGGCAAATCACGGAATGGATCGGAACCGACACCGACATCAGCGAGCGTAAAATTGCGGAACGGGCCGTGATTGAAAACGAGGCCCGCTATCGAACCCTGTTCGATTCCGTTCATCAAGGGTTCTGCCTGTGCGAGATGATCTTCTCCGACTCGGGCGAGGCGCTCGATTACCGTTTTCTCGAGGCCAACCCGGCCTTCGAGCAGCAATCGGGTCTGCGCGACGTGGTTGGCAAAACGATCAGAGAACTGATTCCAAGCCTCGAGCAGTATTGGATTGATGCTTACGCCCGCGTGGTCAACACCGGCAAACCCGAGACGTTAATGAATACGGCGATGGCGCTGGACCGTTGGTTCGAGGTTTACGCCTACCCGGTTGCCCATCCGGTCGCTGGGCCGGTCGCTGGCCATGAGAGTTTGCGCTTCGCGGTGTTGTTCACCGACATCACCGAGCGTCGCCGCGACGAGATTCGCTTGCGCGGATTGTACGAAACGACTCAGGCGCTCTCCGAGGCCGTCACCTCAGAGGAGGTCAGACGAACCGTGCTCGAACGGGTGGTCAAATCTGCCGGGGCCAGCGGCGGCGCGTTGCGTTTCGTCACCGACGACGGCTTGGCCCTGCGGCTCGGCGAGAACCTTGAAGGCGACCGCATGAACCTGGACGTGACGCTGGCCTTCGGGTTGGTGCCGCTCGGCACGGAACACCCGGCGACCGAGGTCGCACGCATCGGGCAACCGCTGTTTTTCTCGGACGCCTCGAGCCTGACCGACCGCTACCCGGCATTGAACGACTTGGATTTCAATCACGCCACGCAGTCGTGCGCCCACATCCCGCTCCGGGGTGACGGGCGCGTGCTGGCCGTCCTGACCCTGAATTTTGTCCAGCCGCGCCGCTGGGACGCAGCCGAGCGCAACTTTGTGTTGACCCTCGGTGACCGGGCCGCACTCGCACTTGAACGCTCGCGCCTGTTCGAGACGATCAGCCGCAGCGAGACCCAATACCGGGCGTTGGTGCAATCCACAACGCAATTCGTCTGGCGACGCCACGGGGCCGACCACGCCGAAAGTATCGCCTGGTGGGGCGACCTGACCGGACAGACGCCCGAGGAGGCCACGGGCCTGGGTTGGCTCGAGGTATTGCATCCCGAAGACCGTGAACACGCACGGATCGCCTGGACCGAGGCGTTCACGAACGGAAGCTTCTTCGCCACCGAATACCGGGTGCGTTCCAAAACCGGAAGGTACGTGCATCTCGAGGTGCGCGGCGTGCCGATCCCCGAACCGGACGGAACGGTCAGCGAATGGGTCGGAACGTTCAGCGACGTGACC
>JAYURE010000446.1:0-1678 GCA_043756345.1 Deinococcales bacterium
TTTTCATCGTGGTGGACGGAGCCTACCCGCTTTTGAGCCATTTTAGGGGTTTTGTTGGCGTTCAAGAATGTCGTCTACGACGATTCCAAACACGTTCTAGGGCATTCTCAAAGGCAACAGGGGGCATCATGAAACGAACCGGAATTTTGCATCAGGAACTTTCCAGTGTGATCTCGAGCTTGGGGCATTTGGATTTGGTGGTGATTTCTGATGCGGGCCTTCCGGTCGCGCCGGGTGTGCATCGGATCGAGTTGGCGCTCGCGCCAGATTTACCAACGGTCTTGCAGGTGCTCGAGTTGTTGTTGCACGAGGCGATTTTTGAGAAATTGACCTTTGCTGAGGAGCAACTGAAGGCCAGCCCGAGGTATCACACGCGCTTGGTGGAGGTTGCGGATCGTAATTCGATTCCGCTCGAGTCGGTGGCGCACATGGCTGGGTTCAAGCCGTTGGCGGCTCTGGCAAAGGTCCATATTCGCACGGGGGATTTCACGCCGTATTCAAATGTGATTTTGACGGCGGGTTGGATTGGTCGTCCAACGCAACCGGACGGCGCAGGTGATCGTGGCTTCGGCGTTGCGGATTCCTGGAAGGGTGAACGATGAGTGAAAGCTCGAGCAGTCCTGAGATTGTGGTTGTCGGGTCGTGCAATGTGGATTTGATTACGTACACCGAACGCTTCCCAGCAGTGGGGGAGACCATAGAGGGGCGAGATTTCAAGCAGGGTTTCGGTGGTAAGGGTGCGAACCAGGCGGTCGCGGCGGCCAAATTGGGCGCTCGAGTCGGCATGGTGGCCCGATTGGGAGATGATGGTTTCGGGCAGCAAACGCTCGAGAATTTCCGTGCTCAGAACATGGATTCGAGGTTCGTGAAGTTGATTCCTGGCGTGCCGAGCGGTGTCGCGCCGATCTTCGTCGATGGTCAGGGCAGGAATTTTATCGTGATCGTTTCGGGTGCGAACAACCATCTCGCGCCTGGTGATCTTGAGGAATGTCAAGCCATAATTGCGGGCGCGAAAGTGCTGGCGTGTCAACTCGAGGTCAAGCAAGAAACCGTTTTGCGAGCCTTCGAGATCGCTCGAGCGGCGGGTGTGATGACGGTCTTGAATCCTGCGCCAGCCGCGCCGCTCTTGCCTGGTTTGCTTGAGTTGGCGGATTTGATTTTGCCGAACGAAACCGAACTCGAGTTGCTGACCGGAAAACCGGTTGGCACGTTGCTCGAGGTCAAGGCGGCGGCTCAAGTGTTACTCGAGCGTGGTGCGAAGGCGGTGATTGTGACGCTCGGGGATCGTGGCGCGTTGCACGTCACGGCGGAGGCAGCAACACATCATCAGCCTCGTCCTGTCAAGGCGTTCGATTCGACCGGCGCGGGCGATGCCTTCATCGGGGCGCTCATCTCGAGGTTGGTGCATGACGTTCAGGCTGGTGCGGATCGAGTTGGCGAGGCGATTGAGTTTGCGAACGCCGCTGCCGCGATCTCGGTGACTCGGGCGGGTACGCAAACGTCCTTTGCCACGCCGGACGAACTTGTGAAAGCACCCGACGCGAGCGAAACACCCGTTCAGGTGTGATTCGCATTTTGGACGAGGCTGGAATCGAACTCGAGCGTTTCGAGCGCCCGAACGATGCTGTCACCTGGCTCGAGGATCGTGAGGGCCTGAGCCGTGGCGATCTCGAGTGGG
>JAYURE010000447.1:0-1677 GCA_043756345.1 Deinococcales bacterium
CGGGTCACGTGTCGTACCGGCGAATCAATTCGCGTGCATCCTCGAGCCATCGCGTGCGAACCTCTATCGGGCCGGTCACTTCAATCCGTGGTCCCCAACTGTTGATCCAGGCGAGCGCCTCGCGGGGCAGTCCACTTTTGTCCACGCCAACGTTGATGTGTGCCTCGAGCGTGCCGTCTTCCATTTCGCGGGTGATTTGAAGGTTGAAAATGTCGTTTTCGAGCACGCGGCTGCGAACCTCTTTGGCGAATCGCAATTGAATCTTGATCAGGTTGCCGTCGCTCTGTCCAACCACGCCGAGCGCCCCGGAGAGGTACTCGAGCGGTTTGAAATCGTTGGGAATCTCGTAGGGTTCTGCGGCCTCGAGCACGGTTGGGTCTTTCATGCGTGAGGCTTTGAAGGTACGTATCTTGTGATGGAATCCGATCTCCTTACCGATCACGTAGACGCCAAGGTTGGATTTGTGGACCTCAATGAAGTACACCAGCAGCGTGTTTTCGCGCCATTCGCCACTTTTGCTTTCGGCGGCTTTGTATTTGAATTGCAACGGTTGCCCTTGAAACCAGGCGAGTGCGGCTTTCTCGAGTGCTTTGTCTTCGCGTGAGCGTTGTTCGATTTCGGCGATGCTGCCTTTGACGATTTCGCGCACCCGTGGCGGAATGAATTCGGTCAGGCGAGAGAGCGCGGCGCGGTACGTGCGGTTGGGCGCGTGATGGAACAGCATTCGGGTTGCGGCGTGCAATGCGAGCGCCTCGAGCGGTGCGAGGCCGTCCCTGCCGGGTGCAAGAATGGTTTTCTTACCGGGGTTGCGTGGATCGTTGATGATCTTGAATTTCAATTCGCGCAGTTGGTTCAGGTAGCGTTGCACGTTGCGTTGCGCCCCGCGAATCAGTTTCGTGTCCGCTTCGTTTGGTTCGATCAGTCCAATGCGTTCGGCAAGTTCTCGGGTGTTGAATGAACCGAGTTCGAGGAGGCGCACGATCTCGAGGTGGCGTTTGGATTTTCGGATTTCAGATTCGTCCATGAAGGTGCCCGAAGGTTAACTCGGGGCTGTCGAGCAGTGGTCGAGTAAGCGACAAGATCTGATTTTGACTCCATTTTTCTGAGTCAATTACGCGCAATGCTGGCTGAAGGTTTCAGTTCAAGTTACGGTCTGTCACATCCTGCAACCGCAGGTTGACATCGAGCGCCCATTGCGAGTTCACGCCGTCCAGAAAACGTTCCCGTCTCGGCTGGACAACCCGAAGGTCGGCTGGGCTGATCTCCCAGATGGCACGTTCGTCCAATCGATACACACCACTTTCGTTCGTGACGCTCGAGGTCCATCCGAGGGCTTTGCGCAATTCATTGGTCGCTGCCCAAAGCGCCTGTCCTTTTCGTCGTCGTTCAACACTGTCGGAGGTCAAACTGTACATCGCCTCGAGAACCCGTTCACCGGATAACCTGCCATTGTTGTACGCGAGCAAGGCCAGCAGTTCTGCCGCACGGCCTCCAGGTTTGAGGGCGATGGTCCGTCCGTTGACTTTAACGCGGCATGGTCCCCAGGCTTGAATGTGAATCAAGGTTCGGGCTGGTTCTGGTGCTTCAGTGCCGCTGGCACGTCCCATCATTTCGGCAATCGTGAACAGCGCCGGGAAGCAAGTGCGTTCCTCTCGGGCCAGTAAAGTCTCAGTTGGG
>JAYURE010000448.1:0-4527 GCA_043756345.1 Deinococcales bacterium
GCGGGCGTGATTGCTGACAGGTCAAACCGGAAGTTATTGATGCTGGCCTCTGATCTGGGTCAGGCTGCCATCACGGCCGTGATGTTGTCGCTCCTGCTCGCGGGCCGTCTCGAGCCGATCCTGATCTATTTCTTGATCGCTTTGAAAAGTGTTGTTGGTGTTTTCCAAGAAACTGCCGAGCCAATGATTGTGACCGCGTTGGTGCCGCAGCATTTGATGGGACGGGCAAACGGAATTATTCAGGCACAGTTTGGATCGGCTGGACTGCTCGGGCCGGTGCTGGGTGGTCTATTGGTGGTCACATGGGGTTTGGGGGGCGTGCTGGCGATTGACCTGTTTTCGTTCGTGTTCGCCGCACTGATGACCCTCACGCTGAAGCTGAAACCCTCGACCATTGAACCGGCAGCCTCGAACCCGTCTGACTTGAGTGTTTCCGGGAAACCGAAGCCTCGAGGTTTGATCGCGGATGCCAAAGAAGGTTTTGGTTGGTTGCGCAATCAACCGGGTTTGGTCGGTTTGATGGTCACGTATGCGATGTTCAACTTCATGCTGAAATTTGGCTCGAGGTTGCTCGCGCCGTTGATTTTGTCACGCACCAATCAGGATGCAGGGGCGCTTGGACTGGTCGCGGCGGCATTCGGGGTTGGCAATTTGCTTGGTGGCGCGTTGCAGGGAACGTTTGGGTACGTCAAAGGTTTGGTGCCGACGGTGCTGGTCGGCATGGCGCTCAGCGGTTTTTTCGAGCAGATTGTGATGGGGGCTGGTCGTGTGCCTTGGGTTTGGGCGGTGGCCAATTTTTGTGCTGGTTTCGTGGTGCCCGCAACTGAAGCTGCAAATTTCGAGTTGTACCAAACCAAAACCCCGGCGAGGCTGCTCGGGCGGGTACTTGCCGCCAAGAGTTTGGTCGCACGGTCACTGCTGCCCCTGGCGCTCGCATCGGGCGGCATTTTTGCGGATCGCCTCTTCGAGCCCGCCATGCGAGGCCCACTCGGGGTGCAACTCCAACCCTTGCTCGGTGAGGGTCCGGGGCGCGGTTACGCCCTGATGATGCTGATCTTCGGCACGCTGACCGTCTTGGTCAGCCTGAGCGGGTTTCTGAGGCCCGCGCTGGTCAATCTCGAGACAGAAGTCGATATGAACCCGTCAGAGCCCGCAGAAGCCACCACAGGCGATTCAGTGGCAATTCTGGACCCGTTCAGAACCCTCGAGTTCGTCTGGGAATACCAAGACCCATCGGCAGAGGACTTCGATCCAAACGAAGCGGGGGCCACACTGCCTCGAGAAACGCCCTAAAATGGGCTCCGTCCACCATTTGCACCAGATCGATGGGCGGAGGAGCAACCTTGCCTCGAGAAAAACCCTAAAACACCGCTCGAGCCTGATTCGTAGGGTGGGCTTCGCCCACCGCTCGCTTGGGACTGGTGGGCGGAGCCCACCCTACAAGGGCTTGCTCGAGTCTTGGCTTCTCGAGCCTGAATCCTGTGCTCGGTGAGGTTTTTCTTCGGGTTTTGCTGGCGCGAATTCATTGATTCCACTGCAATTTGCCGCTATAATGCGGTTCTTCCAGGCTTAAACCCGGAATCCTCTTATGGCCATCGTCCGATTCACCCGTCAACGCCAAGCCGTCCTCGAGACTGTTCAAGCCTCGAGAGAGCATCCTGATGCAGCCCGTGTCTTCGAGGCGGTGCGTCAACTCGTGCCGAACATTTCTTTGGGCACGGTCTACCGGTCGCTTGAGGCATTGGTTGAGGATGGGCATTTGATTCAGATTCAGCAACCCGGCGCGGCCACCCGTTACGATGCGCGGCTCGAGCGGCACTACCACCTGCTGTGTGGCTCGTGCGGTGCTGTGTTTGATGTCGAACTCGAGTTGCCGGATTTGGTGCTGGTTGCCCGGCAGACGGTTCTGGGTTCGTTTGGGCGAGGTTTCGATGTGCGTGCCGCGACGGTCGAGTTCCATGGCACCTGCGAACGTTGTCAAAAAAACTGATTTCCTGACCCGAATCGGCTCGAGATTTGATCTTCAGGTACGCCAAAATGCGGTTTTGGTCCTGGGTTCAACGCCGATTTGCAGATTTCTTGAACCTCGTCAAAACAGGTATTTTCTTCGTCTGGGAGGCAAAAAGCCCGTGTTAGGGTTCGGGAAAGTCTCCCTTCATCTTCATGGTCTGTGACTGTTTTTAACTCTACTTAAGTATTAGTCGTGTAATAACTTTGAAAGATGCAAGTCACTACACTCCCCCTCGTGAAGCCGACCGTCGTCAACTGCAATCTCAACGCCACCCTTAAATTTCTCTCGCGGTACGCCCCAGACGCACAAAATCCGGCCTTCGCAACCAGCGTTCGACGTTTCTTGGCAAGTTGGGCGCAATTGCATCAACATCGCATCGAATGCAGCGACCAGCAAACCCTGCCCGGCATGGCCTTCGCGGTGCAAGACGATTACGGTCGGACCTGCCCGATGCACACGCAACGCTTCACTGACACGCTCGAGGTGCTGGCCCGCAATTGGCAAAAATACCAGGCGTTGTCCGAACAAGATTTGATGGTCCTGATGCGCAAGTTCGAGATCACCTCGTTCGCCGAGTTGGACTTTGGTGAACCGTTGTTGATCAGCAAATTGCCCATGGCTGCCGATTAAGGGACTTGAGCCGCCCGAAAATGGCCCGAGTCAACCTATACGCACCGTGAGCACGTTTCAAAGCGGTCTCGAGACCGTTCAGATATGAGTCCTTACAGAAAACTGAAATCCGACCTCGCGTTTTACGTATTTTCTTTGACCGCGTGTGCGCTCTGACCAAATTGCGGCAAGTTCAAACGGTTCAATCCGTGCAGGCCGTGCTCAAGGTTGCCATGCTCGAGGTTGGTGTGATCCAGGATCGCTCGGACGAGTTCGCCCAAGTTCTTGCCACCAGCCTGCACGTCCATTTTCAGGCGTTCGCGCAAATCCGTGAGCGTGATCTCGTCAAGCATGATTTCCGTGCCGTAACGCAAGGTGCTGGGCGAAACCATCAACAGGTCCGCCTCGCCAGGTTTGATACCCTCGAGGAAGCAACGTCCGGTCAGTAAGCCCGCCACGGTGGTCGGTTCGCCGAAACTGACGTTCGGAATCACACGAACTTCGACATCCAAGCCACGCACGGCCCGCAACGGCTCGAGCGCCAAATCCAGGACCGGCGCGAACAGTGGTCCCGTGCCGATGATCACATGGGTCGCAGGCACGGCTTTGGGCAACGGTGGCAAGCCTTCGCTCAGGAAATCCCGGACCATGCCGACGCCATTCTCGAGCATTGGGAAACCCTCGTAAGCCTCTTCGGGCGGCAATGGATAACCGGCCAGCAGGTAAAACTCGTCCGAAGGGAAGATAAAGCGCGTGCCTCGAGCCTCAAGCATTTTGCGTTGCCAACGGTGCGCGATCTCGAGCACGGCTTGGGCTTCGGCGGCATTGTATGGGCGCAAATCGGGCAGGTTGCGGCGATGCCCGGTCAGACCGACCGGCACGCAGGCGACGCTTTGGACGTTGGGCAGGCCGCTTAAATACTCGAGGGTTTCCTCGAAATGCTCACCATCGTTGCGGTTTGGCAGCAGCACCAGTTGCGTGTACAAATCAATCGACTCGAGCCGTGCGAGCGCATCTTGAATCTTGGTGCTTTCCGGGTCTTTGACCTTCAAGCGCCACCATTTCATCATGTCGGCCCGAAGCGCCTGATCGGTGGTGTGGACACTGACGTATAACGGCGACAGGTTTTCGCTCAGAATCCGGTCGAAATCTTCTTCGGAAAGGTTCGTCAGCGTCACGAACGAACCGTACAGGAATGACAAACGGAAATCGTCATCCATCACGTACAAGCTTTTGCGGAACCCTTGCGGCATTTGATGCACGTAACAGAACTCGCATTTGTTGGCGCAGATCTTGATCCCATCGAACAGGACTTCCTCAAAATCGAGGCCGGGATCTTCCCATTCGACCGTGAAATGCAGGTTCGCCAGGCCATTGGTTTGCTGAACCTCGAGCGTTGCACCGCCCGCTTTGGCCCCATTTTCGAGTTCACGGCGGTACGCGAGAATATCGGTGATGACGTTGCCGTTCACACGAATCAGTGAATCGCCAACCTGAACGCCAGCCCGATCCGCCACGGAATCCGCCTCGACCCGTTTGATCAGGGCCGGATGCAGCACAATTGGTGGTTTGGCAGGTTCGAGCAGCATAAGCCAGTCAGTGTAGCGCATTTTCGCGTCAGCAACCGGGTGTGTTCAGATCGGGGGCAGAGCAACCGCATATGAGACTCAAGTTCAAAAGAATTGCCTTTGTAGGGTGGGCTGTGCCCACCGATTTTGCGCAAAAGGTGGGCGCTACAGTTCTGTTTTGGGAACTTTTGGTCAAGGAAACTCGAGTAACACCAAACATCAAATCCATTTCCGCAGAGATCTTAGGACTTGGGATGAAATAACTTCCCTATTTCTAAAACAACCACGTGCAATACAGCGAGGTCTCTCGAGACCAAACGAGGAAGTTATTTCATCCTG
>JAYURE010000449.1:0-4524 GCA_043756345.1 Deinococcales bacterium
GAAATCGACCAGTCTGAACCGAATCGCGCCGCCGAACCCGAACCCCAAGACATGGGAACGTCACGCCCCGAACCTCGAAACACGGGTATTTACTCGCCAACAATTCCCATGTCAACGCCCGCCGCGACCACGACCGTACCCAACAAACCCGCTGCGGAATTTCGCACCACGCCGCGACCACTTGAACGATTGCTCGAGAATCTGAAAGCCGTTCATGCTCAACTCGAGGGCGACCAGGCCCAAGGGTTCATCCTCGAAACATTCGATCTTGGCGTGCCGTCAAAGCTGACCATTCGCGGCACGCACTACCCAACGCTCGAGCGTGCCGTCAGATCGGCCTTGGAGCGCACGCCGGACGCTGGGCGCGTGATCTTGTGGACAGTGCAACCGGACGGCTGGGAGACGACCTGTGCGCAGTATCACGACTCGAGCAAACGGGTGGAAGCATGACACTCGAGCGAACCTTGACCCGCATTGACCAACTGCTCGGAATTCTCGAGCACCACGCCCGAACCGGATTCTTTGCCGGGACCGAACCCGCCGAAGCCGTCACCCTGAACACCGACTTGCGAATCAAGTTCGGGCTGATCCTTGAAATGGTCCCGACCTTCACGCCGGACCAGGCGCTCGAGGCCCAAACCGATTTCAGCAACTTCCTAACCAAACTTGAACGGCGCATCGCACCGTTGCTCGAGAGCAAACGGGTGCAGGCATGAAACCCGCCGCTCTGGTTTGGTGCCGGTTGAATTCAAGCCCGATCATTCGCGCTGTGAAGCCCGCAGTGGCCCGCGCATTCATCGCCGCGACTCTCGAGCGCCCCGGCAAGCTGAAATCCCTGGATGACCTCGATCCGCACGTCCTCGACACCGTAAACCATCTCTTCGCCCATTGCTCAAACGAACAACTCGAGGCCCGATTCCTCGAGTTCCTGAAAGGCCCGAAATGATGAACCTGTTCCTCAAAATTCACATTCACTTGATCCTCGCCCACAAATTCGCTAAAGCCAACAAAGAACGCCGCGATATTGACCGGCAGCGCAAAGCATTCGAGGACGACCAGGCCCGAGTCGATGCCCGCATCACCGGCCCGATGGTGCTCGAGTACCGAGCGAACCTGATTGAACTCCGCCGGTTGAACACCAACTACCAGATTCACCTCGAGACGTTCCAGGACAGCCTGAAAGGTTGCCCGCCGGACGAATTGCGAAAAGTCTACGAGGTGCTGACCGGCCCAAGCGGGCAGGCGTTCCCATGACCGCCCCCGTCACCCAAATCCAGCACGAACACACCACCCAATTGCTGCCCGCGCTCGATGCAACCCTCGAGTTAACGAAACTCGCTCGAGCCGTGCCGCACTGCCGAAAGCTTGCGGTTGGCGCGGATAAATTCGTGCTCGAGTTTTTGATACCTGCCATCAAAGCGCACCTGCGCGGCGAAGAACCAGCCGATGACATCCTTGCCGGACTGGAAGCCGTTCAAGCTGACCTCGAGTATGCCCTGTCCGAAGTTGCAACGGAGGCGTGAGCACCTAATGGCACAAGGTAGAAAGTACCCCGATGAATTCGCCGCGCAAGTCATGGCTGAATGTCTGTTCGCCTCTGACATCGGCAAAGTCTTGAAACACCACAAGATCGCGTCCAGAACGTACACGAATTGGCAAGCGCGTGTCAAAACCGATCCGAACTTTGCCGAACTTTGCCGTGCAAAACGCAGAATCTACGAACTCGAATGGCGACGATTTGCACGCTCGAGCCTCAGGGCCGCGTTCAAAAAAGCAGAGGTGCTGATTGAGGCTTGCACGCAACCCTCCGACCTCGAGCACCTGAATGACTTCATCCGCACCGTGGGCGATTTGGCCGTGAGCATCGAGGTACTGGAAGACGATAACGAACCTCAAACGCGGCCCATCCGGGCGTAACTCAAAACCTGACCGGTTGAACCCAACCTCGAGAACCCAATAAACACGGGACCGCTCGAGGTTTTCGTTTGAGCGATGGGTCTCGAGTGGCCCTGTGACAAAGAAACCCGAGCGCGTCCCGTGTGTCACTGATTCTGTACTCAGGAGGCTCACATGCTACGACTCAACCGACCAGAACCAACCCCGCCCCAAGGCCCAGAATTGCCCCTCACGCCCGCCCAGGCAGAACAGGCCATCCAAACCGCGAAGGCCCATCTCGAGGCCGCACAAGCCGCGCTCGAGGAAACCAAAGCCAAAGAAGCCCAACGTATCGAAAACGAGAAGAGGGCGAACGTCAGAATCCAGCCTTTGCTCGCGGCCGCGAACATGGCGGGCGAACGGTTCGATGAAACCCAAGTCGAACTCGAGGCAACCCTGACGGCCCTCGTGCAGAAACTCATGGGGTACAAACTTGCCGCCGAAATCGCGGTGCGTGACCTCGAGAGCGAAGTCAATCACCTTCTCCCAAACGCGCATTGGGTGAACCTGCCCGCCGAACGCCGCGTGCTGGTCGAACGCATGACCGGCCTCGAGCAGCGATTCACCGGCCTGAACGACGTGCAGGCACTGCCAGAACTCAGCCTGAACGTGATCTTCCAAGAGGCAAGCGCGACAGTCGGGGCCTTCACCAACGATGCGAACCCGGCCCTCATCCCAGACGATGCCCGCGCCGCCCTCGAGCGTGCCGGGGTGCTCAAGGCCCCAGCAACCGAAACCCCAGCAACGGCCCGCAAAACCAGCAAATAAAGCGAGTCAAAAGTGAAAGCCAAAACGCACCCGAAGCCTAACCTCGAGCAGATCGCCGCGATTCTGGTTGATGCCGAATTGAACACGGTGTCACACGTCTGCAAAACGCACGGCATCACGCGCACGACACTGTACCGGTATCGCTCGAGGCTCAAAAAAGACCCGGAACTGGGACGACTTGTTACGACTAGTCTCACGGCCTGCCGACCACCCGTGCCCGTGGCAACCGCCAAAGCTGTCGTAGACGCTGCTTACCTCTGGCTTCGAGACAACATCCCGAAGTTGCACCCAAGCCCGGAGAACGTCACCGCGATCACGGCAGCGGTGAAGACACTCAGGCAGCAGGAGATGGCAGAACGCGCCATGAGCGAGTACATCACGGCATTGCGAAAGTCTGGCAACAACCAGCGCACCACTCGAGAGGAAGAAGCACATGGCTCGAGTCTCCCGAATTGAACCGGCCCGAACTGCGGGTGCTCAAGTGTTGAAAAAATGGAGGAAACGAATGCGCCATGACCCGCCCCTGCCCGAAGAAATTGGTGATGCCGGAATCGTTGTGACTGGTGCAATCATCGTTTTCAACCAACACGATCAACGGATCGCGTCATTCATCCCTGGCACGCTCTGGCTTGGCAGCCCCACCCTGCCAGAGAATTACACGCTCTACGCGCTGCCCAACACCAAACTGCGCCCGTATGACGAAACCGATTCACTCGAGATCGTTCATGCGGCGCAACACTTGGCGCTGTGGCAAACGATCAGTGGAAGCGCCGGATGGTCAAAGTTTAAGGATTTGAGAACCAACATCTTCACCGTGCTCGATGCCCTGGGCGGCACGTATATGGGATTCCAGCAGGAACTCGCACACGTTTGCGGCGCGAGTCGAGAACGCATCTTGCGCAAACTTGCTGAACTCGTGCGCACCGGGGAACTCGAGCGTATCCGACGTGGTTCTTATGGCGACACGCTCATCCTGCCCGCCTCACAACGCGGTAGGCACTGGCAGCACACGCCCGTCACGACTCGCAATAGCAAGGCGTTCACTGGCAGCATTTCTCGAGACAATCCAACCGTGCCTCGAGCGCAGCCATTGCAGGCAAGACAGTGAGCATCGATAACGACGGTGACGGCGGCGTGACGATCAAGAAGAAACGCATCGGCGGGTACGTCAATGGCGAGTTTTACAGCTTTGCCCGGTTAAGTCTGTCCTTCTCGGGCGAGGCAATCATCGCGTTCTCGAGGATTGAGTACACCGAAGAGATCGGCCTCGAGCCGTTGTACGGGGCCGGATCGCGCCCGGTTGCCATGAACACCGGGAATTACCTCGCAAGCCTCACACTCGAGGTGTACCGCGAAGATTACGACTTCGTGATCCGCAAGAAAATCAAGTCACTGCTGAACCAAGATGGGTTCGATATGGCCGTGATTCTTGCCAAGCGCAAAGGTGACGCGACGATCACGGATCGTTTCAGCAAGGTTTTCATCGAAAAAATTTCACACTCGGCAGGTTCAGGAGACATGGGATTGGCCGTCTCGCTCGAGTGCAAATGCTTGGGCGGCATCGCTCGAGCCTGACCAGAAAACACGACCGCTCGAGCAGGCCCAGAAGGGAACTCACATGGATGCAACACCCCGCGCTCAAAGCACAATCTGGAACCGGCTTTATGTGAACGGTGACCCGCTGCCCGGAATTATCCAGGATGTCCAGGTGGGCGGAAGCTTGCGCATGGACACCCAATCTGTTGCCGGTCAGGATGGCGTGGTGATCGGGAACGCTGACTGGTCCGAGGACACCGCCACGTTCCAAATGATCGTTCCCGC
>JAYURE010000450.1:0-4523 GCA_043756345.1 Deinococcales bacterium
CAAACATGCTCTGACCGAGCAGTTGGTGCGTGGTCGCTCCGATCATCTCGAGACCCTTGCCTTCCGCGAGGGTGATCACGCCTTCAAAATCGACGGCGAAGCGGATCGAGGGCAATTCTTGCGCCAGTCGGTCCAGTTTCTCGCGGATCATTGAACTGCGGGCTCGGGTTTGGATCTCGGCGGTCACATCATCGCAAACGTGCGAGACGCCGATCACGCGGCCGCCCGCGCCAGTGATGGGCGAGAGGTTCAAGCGGGTGCGCAATTCGCGGCCATCTTTGTGCAGGCGTACCACCTCGAGCGTGTCAAGGCGTTCACCACCGGCCAGTCGTTCGAGCGAGGCGCGTTCGTTTTCACGCGCTTGTTTGGGCAGCAGAAAATCGATATTGCGACCCAGAACTTCACGGGTGCTGTAGCCGAAAGTGCGTTCGGCGGCGGCGTTCCAAGTGGTGATGATGCCCTCGAGTGTGGTCGAGAGGACCGCCAGATTACTGCTTTCGATGATCCGCTCGAGGATCGGTTGACGGTTCGCCTCGGCGCGTTCGGTGGTGACTTGGCTGGCCCGCCAGAGTTCCAGGCGCAGGTTCAGTTCAGAAACCAGATGATCGGCGATGCCCTCGAGCAGCAAGGCTTGATTTGGTCCCAAGGTCCGTGGCCGGTGATCGAGCACGCACAGGCTGCCAAGAATTTGTCCATCGGTGGTCCGAAGGGGCACGGCGGCATGAAAAGCGAACTGCGCCGGGTTTTGTGGGTCAATCAGGTCGTTCAGGATTTGCACGCGATTGCTGTCACTGGTTTGCAAGAACCGGTCATGCAGCACACCCTCGAGTCGAAAGGGAAGTTTGCGTGTTGCGTTCGCCAGGTCCACACCGCTCGAGGCGGCGATGCGAAGGCTGGTTTCCGCGACGAGTAAGATCAAACTGACCGGTGCGTTGACGGCGCGGGCCGCGAGCGTGGCGGCCCGCACATAACTGGCTTGGGCCTCATGTTTGAGCACCCCGTAGCGGCGCAAAGCGGCGAGACGGTCTGGGTTGGAGGGCAGCAGTGGCGTGGAGGCTTTCAACGTCATGGCAAGGTTCCTGAAAGGGTGCTGGATTTGAGGGCTCGAGATGGATTGATGGCGGGTTTAAAACTCGGGCTGAATCTTGGGCTAAATCTCGAGTTTGCACCCGAAGGCTTACAAAATTAAAGCAGATGTACTCTTTGCAAATACTGACTTTATTCTGGCTTTACTCGGGCTTTACTCGGGTCTCTAAACACTGACTTGTACCGTCCTAATCGGACTTTGTGTCTGCAAGTACTTTGATTGCTCAACCATTTGCTGGGCCGAGCATGACGTGTTCTCGAGTCAACCGGCTACGGTCCCCTGTCCCGGTCATTTTGATCGGCACCATCGCAATGCAAATTCTTGTGCCTCAGGCAGGTTTTGGTTGCTTTTGAGCACGAAAAAATTCGATCTCGAGTCCAAACCGAGGCTCACGCATCCGACAAGATCACCTCGAGCCGAGGTTCAACCCAGGATCTCCGCAATTTGTTTGGCCGTTTCTCGCGCCTCAAGATGCACCAGTCCAACGTTGGCCGTACCTCGGGCCACCACGACCAGCACACCACGCGGTCCAGCGGCGTAAAAGAAGACGTGACCCTCGAGCCCACTGACGGTGGTTTCTAGGATTTCACCGGTGCCCAAGCTGTCACCGATGCGTTTGCCCAATCCGAGTGCCGTGGCCGCCATCGCTGCGATGCGGTTGGCGTCTTCGGAGCCCGAAAGCGATTGTGCCATCGGCAGGCCATCGGTTGAGGCGACCAGCACGCCGCGCAACTCTGGAATCGAGGTGCGAAGTTTGACGATGCTGTTTTGCAGGGCTTCTTGTTTACCGGGTGTGCTCACAGGGAATCTCCAAGGGGAAGCGAGTGGAAAGTTGAAAGTGAAAAGTCCAAAGTGAAGGGCTCGAGTTATTCTTTACACCTTTCACTTTGCACTTTTTGACTGCTCTTAAAAGCTCATCTCGTTGGAACTCATCAAGGCTTCGGCGTACATCGGATCAAAACGTTGCACCGACTCGAGCAGTTTGATCAGGGTCACGACGCTCGAGGTGGTGCTGGTGGCGTTCAGACCGACGACTTGTTCGGTGGGCAACTCGAAGTAATCGGCGATGTCTTCTGGGTCCCAGACTTTGGGCAAATCCTGACGGGTCACGCCGACCATGAACGGCACGTTGATGCGTGTGGTGATGAAATCGAGGATGCGCCGTGCGTGCGGGAAGTCACCGGGTTTGTCTCCGGCAACCAGCACGATCAGGCCGAGTGCGCCTTCGCAAAGGATTTCCCACATGAAATCGAAGCGGTCCTGGCCGGGCGTGCCGAACAGGTGAATCGGAATGCCATCCAATGACAGCGTACCGAAGTCGAGTGCGACCGTGGTTTTGGCTTTGCCAATGTTTTCGCTTGCGGCCTCGTCGGTGTCAACGACTTCGGTTTCGGACAGGCTTTGAATGAAGGTGGTTTTGCCCGCACCGACCGGACCTGAGATCACGAGTTTCAACGGTTTCATGGTTGAACCTCGAGTTCAAACGGGACAGTGACGATCTCGAGACCTGTGATCTTGAAACCCATCGAGGTTGGGGGCAAGCGTTTCATGTTGATTGCCATCATTTCACAGAGTGTACTTTCATGGGCTGTAATTTCTCTTACCTTAATGGAATTCATGATGTTTTCACCTGAGCCTCAATGCGCCCAGCAGACGCGACAAGAGGCTTTTGCGAGCCCCACCAACCTCGTGCGGCTGCATGCTCGAGAACGGCATCGGAGGCCGCGTCGGTTCGCGTTGACGGGCCGGGGCGACATAACCGGCACTGCGCAACTTGTACAAGAAAAGCTGTACTTGCTCGAGCTTCAAGCCCAAACGCTCGGCAATCTCGAGGGCGCTGACGCCACGCTCGAGGCTCGGTCGAGCGCGACGCACGAATTCAGAAAGTTCGGCATCGTTCGCCGAGAGTTCCTGTGAACCGGCCAGCTTGAAACGCGTCTGCGGCGCGGGAAACTTGTCCTTGTAAACCGAAAGTTCATTGACCGTGCTGGTGACTTTCAGCAAAAGGGCCTGAATCGGCAGGTTGAGCTTGCCCTGCAAACCCTCGCCGGGCAGTTTGGAAAACTCAAAATTGCCATTCGAGGCCAAGGAGAGTTCGATCAAATGGTCCCGAACCCGCAAGACGTTGGTTACAAGCTGATCGTTAACGATCAAACCCTGCAAGACCGCCTCTTTGAGGTGCAACTCGAGCCGATTATTCGATGGTAAATCCCAGACCTCGAGCTTGCCGGTGCGACGCCCGAGCGTGCCGACCAGTTCTACGAATGGAAAATCTGCAAGATTACCGAAGATTGCCACGTGACCTACCTTCTGTGCCGAAGCAGTTACAACGATTTGCGCCAGGATTTGCGCGATATTCACTCATAAAAAGATTGTGCACGCTCGAGCCTTACGATTCTATGACAGCTTCAAAATGCTGAACCATTGGCCTGCAACCTGCTCTAGAAACCGAACTCTAAATCCAGGGTATCGCAGTCTGTACACCAAACCTGTCCAATGCTCACACTCGGCCCAAACAGATTGAACTCGAGAAACACGCAATACTTCAACAGTTTACAGTCAAACGCGAATTGGAACAGGTTGCAAAAATGAGCCGAAGCTCAACTCGAGGGCTTGCGCAAGACCACGCAGCCCGAAACAATGTCCTGCAACGCCTGCTTGCGCTTCGTGAAGGCCGCCATGACGTTCGAGGCAATCACAATCAGCACCGCAAGAAGTGACGCCCCCAAAACACCCATCACGGCCGCCGCCGTGAATGCCGTGCTCGGATCGCTCGCGTTCGGATTCATGCCCGCCATCAAACCAAACGTGCCGACCAGCAGGACGACGCCCGCCAGCACGTTCGCCACGCCTTTGCCAAGAAAACGACCACTGGCCCGAGCGAAGCTCAATTTGCGCCCCTCGAGATCCGTGACCGCCAAACCCATCGCCATCTTGCCGAGCGTGCCCTGCCGAGAACTGGCCTCCATGAAGGCGTAGTACAACCATTGCCAAAGGAGCGCCAGCAACGTGAACAGCACCCAACCGGTCATGACCTGCGAATCACCGATGTATCGACGCATGGATTCGAGGTCCGTGAAGGCCACAGCTTGCAAGCCAAGCGCGACCTGAAGCAAGGTTTGCGCCACGTAAACCACCACCGAATCGATCAAGAATGCCACGGTACGGACCCAGAATCCGGCGTACTCGAGCGGCAGACGATCCGTACTCACGCCAGCCACCGGACCCATGCGGGCGGCGGGACGACCGGCGGCCTGTGCATCCGCCTGCAAGCTCGAGGCGGGTTTAGGTACGCTCGAGGTCACTTTCGCGTCGGGGAAGCCCGAGGTTGCCGGTGTGAACGTCGAATGGCTCGAGGTTGCGGGCGTGTCCATGGCGAAACTCGAGACGGGGGCCGTCTCGGTCAGATTTGAAACGGCCGGATTTGAAACGACCG
>JAYURE010000451.1:0-4520 GCA_043756345.1 Deinococcales bacterium
AATCAGAATTCAAAAGTAATTTCACGCAACCCGACTTTGAGGCCGCCGTCGAAAAAGCCCTCGAGTACGTCCGGGCAGGCGATATTTTTCAAGTCCAAATCTCGCAACGCTTCACGGCAGAACTGCACACGCACCCATTCGCCGTGTACCGCGCCTTGCGCAGCATCAACCCCAGCCCACACATGGGCTACCTCGAGCTTGGTGATTGCACATTCGTTGCGGCCAGTCCAGAAAGCCTCTGCAAAAGTGACGGCACAACCGTTGTCACACGACCGATTGCAGGCACACGCAAACGCGGCACGACACCGGAAGAAGACCTCGCGCTCGAGGTTGAGCTGCAAAACGATCCGAAAGAACGCGCCGAACACATCATGCTCGTCGATCTGGGCCGCAACGATCTGGGACGGGTCGCCAAATACGGATCGGTACGCGTTCATGACCTAATGTTCGTTGAACGCTACTCGCACGTCATGCACTTGGTTTCTGACGTTCGCGGCGAACTCGCCGAAGGAAAAACACCACTCGACGCACTCGCCACCACACTCCCAATGGGCACCGTCACCGGCGCACCCAAAATTCGCAGCATGGAAATCATCGAAGAACTCGAGCATAACCGCCGCAGTTGGTACGGCGGAGCATTCGGGTACATCGCACACGACGGCAGCATGAACATGGCCCTGACGTTGCGCACCGCGCTCGTCAAAGATGGCAAGATTCACATCCAAGCCGCCGGTGGAGTCGTTGCCGATTCCAACCCAACCTTTGAATTTGAAGAAAGCATCAGCAAAGCTCGAGCCTTACGACGCGCTGTCGAAATGGCCGAGGCGGGCATGTGATGGCTTTCGATGCCGACACACATCACCGCTCGAGTGCGCGATTGAAGGCGTTTGATTACGCCTCGAACGCCGCGTACTTCATCACGGTCTGCACGCACTTGAGAGAACATTTGTTTGGACAAATTGTTGATGCTGAAATGCAACTGAATGATACGGGTCGAATTGTTTGGGAATGCTGGAATGCAATCCCGGAACATTTTCCACACGTTGAACTGGATACGTTCATCGCCATGCCCGATCACGTTCATGGAATCGTTCTGATTTCGCAACCATCCGAAACGAACGTGCGCACATCGGTCGCGGTAGGGGCGACGCATGCGTCGCCCCTACGCCCGGACACCGCATTGGAAAGCCCGAATGGACCAAAAAAACGATCATTGGGTTCAATCGTTGGATCATTCAAATCTGCCGCATCAAAACGAATCAATGAATCTCGAGGGTTGCCCGGAACCCCGGTTTGGCAACGCAATTACTGGGACCGTGTGATCCGTGATGACCGTGAACTCGAGGAAACCCGGAATTACATTTTTGAAAATCCTGTGCGTTCGTTTGAACGGTTGGTGTCGTGATGTTCAATCATGCACCAGAGGATTACCGTTGTCCGTTTTGCGCGGTGGTTCGAGGGGATTTCAATCCTGATTTTGTTTGGTCTCGAGAGTCAGACGTCATTGTAAGAACACCTCTGGCTGTGGCTTTGATCGCAGCAGACTCTTGGCCGAACAATTCGGGGAATGCCCTTGTCATTCCCAGTGAGCATTTTGAGAACATTTACGATTTACCGCTCGAGTTTGCGACTGAAATTCATCGGTTAGCTCGGGCTTTGGCGTTGGCGATGAAAACGGTTTATCGCTGTGATGGGATTTCGACAAGGCAGCACAATGAACCTGCGGGAAATCAGGATGTGTGGCATTTCCACACGCATGTTTTTGCAAGGTACGCCAATGATGATTTGTACAAATCTGATCGGCAGGCAAGTCCTGAGGTTGAACGTGCGATTTTCGCACAGCGTTTACGGGATTATCTCGAGTTGCACCCGGAGGTCTTGTCATGAAAATTTTGGTGGTGGACAATTATGATTCGTTCACGTACAACCTCGTGCAGTATTTGGGCGAGTTGGGTGCCGATCCGGTGGTGTGGCGCAATGATCAGTTCAGTCTCGAGGATGTTCGCAATCTCAAACCGGCTGGAATCGTGATTTCACCTGGTCCTTGCACGCCGCTCGAGGCTGGTCTGAGTGTGGATGTGATCAAGTCGTTCGGTGAGCAAACGCCGATTTTGGGCGTGTGCCTTGGGCATCAAAGCATCGGGCAGGCGTTCGGTGCGAGGGTGATTCGCGCTAAGAATTTGATGCACGGAAAAACCTCGAGTATCGCGCATGATGGTTCGGGTGTGTTCTCGAGCTTGCCGAATGATTTTACGGCGACGCGCTATCACAGTTTGGTGATTGAGGATTTGCCGGAATGCTTGCGGGTAAACGCTTGGGTGAACGAGTTGGGCGAGCGCACGATCATGGGTGTGGAGCACACTGAATTCCCGATTCATGGTGTGCAGTTTCATCCCGAGAGTGCCTTGACCGAACATGGTCATGCGATGCTCGAGAATTTTTTGAGTCTGGCACGGTAAGGTTGAGTCAATGAAAATTTCGCTGATCGTTCCAACGCACAACCGGCGGGCTTTGCTCGAACGGAAGTTGCGTGCGTTGGAGCGTGAGTTGGGTGATTTTGAAATCATTGTGGTTGCGGATGGTAGCGCGGATGGCACGCTCGAGTTTTTGCAGAATTTTGGCACGCAGTTGGATGTGCAGGTGCTCGAGTTGCCAGGTTTGGGTGCGGCTGCGGCGCGGAATGCTGGTGTGCGAGCCTCGAGTGGTCGGGTGTTGTTGTTTTCGGATGATGATGTGATTCCGCGTTCAGGTTGGGTCTTGGCGCACGCGAATGCGCACTCGGAAAACAATCGGGCGTCAAAAAATGTGGTCGCGGTTGGTCGGCTCGAGTTGCCCGCTCAATTGCGTGATGGTGCGAGTTTCTTGGGTCCGAAAGCGTTGTGGTGGAATACGACAGGTGCGAATTCGAGCATGTCTCGAGACTTGTTTATTCGGGCCGGTGGTTATGACGAAGCCTTCCGCGAGTATGGTGGCGAAGACCCGGACCTCGGTTTTCGCCTTTTCAAATCGGGTGCGAATTTCGTGTTTCTTGATCGTGCCGTGGCTGAGCATTGGGACGAAGGATACGCGAATTCATTGCGCAAAAAGGCTAGAGCGGCAGGCATTGCGCACGTGCGGGTGTGGCGCAAGCACAACGATGCCCGGATCGCGTGGGCACTCGGGGTACATCCGGTCTTGTTGGGTTTGAAACGGGTACTCTTACCGGTCTTGTCTCCCCTGTTGGGTTCGCGTGGTGCGTATGAACGCGAGTACGCTCGAGGCGCTCGAGATGCCCTTCGAGGTAAAGCGTGAAACTCAGCGTGGTCATGACGAGTTTGGATTCTTGCGCGAACCTCGAGCGGTGCTTGCCCGCGTTGATGGCGCAATCGTTTTTGGAATTCGAGGTCGTGGTTGCGGTGCGCGGTTCGTTGGATGGTTCGTTGTCGGTGCTCGAGATGCTTCGTCGTCGGCTGCCGTTCAAGCTTGTGGTGATCGCACTTAAGCGTGTCTCAAACAGTGTGGCCTTATCTCGAGCGATTCGGGTTTCTGGTGGCGAGACCGTGCTTTTTCTGGCCGATGATGTGCTGCTCGAGCCGGAAACCTTGGCGCGTCATATTGCGTTTCATGCGGTGCATGATCGTGCTGTGGCGGTTGCACCGCTCGAGTTTGCGGATGGTTTGGTCCGTCCGATGTTGCGCGTTTCATGGATGAGTTTTGCCGGTGCGAACCTCAGTGTGTCTCGGAATCTGTTGCTCGAGTTTGCCCTCAACGACTCGCTCGAGGATGATCAGGCGATGCTGGATTTGGGCGCTCGGCTCGAGGATGCTGGCGTGAAATTCAGGGCATTGTCGGAGGCATCGGCGCGTCATGTTGATGCCTCCGGTGACGCGTCTCGAGGTGAGGTTTACGCGCACCGTTGCGGTTATTGGGCATTCAAACTCGCGCATGTTCGTGGCGCTCGGGCCGAGGTCGAAGGCGGGTTGCATCCGGGCTTGCAGCTCTTAAAACGTGGTTTGCTCAATCCGCTCGGTGATGCGTTTTTGGGTGAAAATCCGACGTACAAATTTGAACGCGCTTTCTTGCAGGGTTCTCGAGAGGCGCGGCGTGAAATCGAAATGACAAAGGAGAAATTCTGATGGCGAACTTGGATTTATCTCGGGTGCTTTCCAACCACGCGCTTTCCGAACTTGAAGCGGAAAGTTTGATGAATGAAATCATGGAGGGCAACCTGTCTCCGGTGGCGACCTCGGCGATCCTGACGGCCTTGCGGGTGCGTGGCGAAACCGTGCCGGAAATCGTTGGTTTCGCTCGAGGCATGCGGGCCAAGGCGGTGCGCGTGCCGGTCAAAACCGGTGGCGTGCTTGTGGATGTGGTTGGCACGGGCGGCGATGGTGCGAACACGTTTAACATTTCGACCACGGCGGCCTTCGTGGTTGCGGCGGCAGGCGTGGCGGTCGCCAAACATGGCAACCGTTCAGCATCCTCGAAGGCGGGCAGCGCGGACGTGCTCGAGGCGTTGGGTGTCAACCTCGAGCAAACTC
>JAYURE010000452.1:0-4507 GCA_043756345.1 Deinococcales bacterium
GTGCGCGGCGCGCGGCCTGCACGCCCAGGTGAGCATGAGCGACGAGACCGACTACGCCACCGCCTTTGTGGTGGTGCAAACCAGTGAGGCCAAATTTGAATCGTGTTGACGTTAAAGGTTGTGGCGCTCGGGTTTGTCGGTGTGGGCGTGGGGGTGGGCGTGGTGCCAGTGTTACCGCCAACCGATCCTCCAGTGGTGCCAGACCCAGTGCCACCGGTCGTTGGCACAGTGGATGGGACGGTAGGTACGGTGGGGCAGGCGGTGAGTGCGAGGGCAAGACCGAGTGCGGGAAGGATGAGTTTCATCGTTGTGATCTCCTTGGTGTTGAATGATTTCTGGTCCTGTTCGGTAGAATCGGAACGAACACGTGTTGTGGTTTTGACCTGCCTAACGCACACGACTTTTGAGAACGCTCAGCGCCGTGTTGAGGCTTTGATCGAGTGCCGCGTCAATCAGCCCGCCGCCAAAGAATCCCTTGCTGGCAAACCCATTGGTGATAATGTCTGTGACGACACGGCGGTTTTGTCGGTCATAGACAGCCAGGTTGAGGGTGGCTGAAGATTCGATGGATGGAAAGATAAACCATTGCCTGGCGATTTCACTGGCGGCGTGCTGCATTCGGGGCAAGACGATGTAGCGCATGTTGAGCGCCTCGAGCACGCGGTCGAGGCTGTCCGGTCGCAACGTGCCACGAAGGTCATACTGGTTGAGTGCCGCCAGCAGTTCGCCATCAAGGTTTTTCTCGCGGGCCAAGCGCAGCGTGTCCGAGCCGCCAGCGGTGCGTTCGCCGAAAAGTCCACGGAGTTCTTGTGCGATGCGCTCATCGATTCGTGTGCGTTGGTTGGCACCGATGACGGTGTAGTAATTCATTGCCTGGATCGGTGCCTCGACGATGCCTGCGCTTGAAACATTCTGGCGTGTGAAGTCGCTGGCGATGTCTGCGCGAACGAGCGTGACTGGAGCGCAAGAGTTCAGAACGAAGAGGAAACCGAGTACGGTCAGACCAAATAATTTTTTCATGATGACCTCTGTGACGGAAGCGATTGAGACGTTTGGATTGACTTCGCTCGAGGTGCGGGCTTGGATCGACCTGCGCTGGGGCATGTGACGAACCTCAATAGAGGAATTGGGCTACAACCGGAAATTCAGCCCAGCACCAATTCGGCTGAACGAACCTGCAAATGGAATGGTCAGGCTTGTTGAACCCGAGCTAGCGTAAATGAAGCCAAAGGAATAGCCGTAGCTGGCCTCGAGAAAGACATCGACGCTTTGGGTGAATCGGTACGCCAGCCCGCCTGTTCCTTGAAGGCCCAGTAAGTACAGGCTGGCAGTGGCTAAACTCCCGCCTGACGTGCCGTAACCGAAGTGACCACCAACGCCGTAATAACCGTAAAGCAAACCCTCCGGGTCGAATCCGTATTTGGCGATGATGCCATCGATTTGAACGAGGGCGGCAAATGCGGAATCTACAAAGTCGACGTTGCCCCGGAAACGCAGTCCCGTGTTTTCACCAAAGGTATCGTCCAGGGTGTACTGGAGGCCAACCGTGACGGGGTAGGTGAAGTGAATGCCGAACGAGTTGGCGAAGGCGGGGGAGGAAAAGGCGAGCAGGATCAGCAATTGCAGAAAGTATTTTTTCATGGTCGAACTCCAGGGTTGCTTTGTTGAGGCTTGTTTTGTTGGCTGGTGCTTTTGGGGTTTTTTGAGGTTGAGGAGAAAAGTCTGGTCCAGGGATGGCTCCTTCAAGTTCGGACACGCAAATTCTGACCACCGATGGTGACGGCGGAGGGCGCGGGGCAAATTCGGTTTTTGGTTGCGTATGGTTTTGACGTGGCTGGGCGATTCCTTGTGATTCAAGTGTTCGCTTACCCGAGGTTAGTGTTTCGTCTGGCACGCGGCTGTGCAATTTTTGGTCACGCATTATCGCCAGTTATCGACAAGCTTCTCGAGAAATCCCGTCAGGGAAAGAAAAAACGAGAATTGCCAAACGGTAGTTGCTTCACCTTTGGTAAGCGCAAATCGTTATCGTGTGTTAACACTATGTTGTGATCTCTGTACCCTCAACCAAAACAACTCGTTCCAAATGCGGTGTTCTGCACATCGATACGCTGTCGGGGCAGGCAACATTTGAGGGACGAACGTTATCGATCACGGTACATTGGGTGTACGTTTATGCCTTGCTTGGGTTGAACGCTCTCGACGGTCAACCAGCGGTCGCCTTTGAGGAAATCAATCGCTTACCCACTTGGACGCACGTTGAGGCGAAAAGTTTGCGGACCAGCATCTTTCGTCACGCCGAATCGGTTCGTGATGCTGGGCTCGAGTTGATCGTATCGCCCGTAGGAGAGCGCACAAAACGATTTTTGCTCAACCCAAAACTGATCCGTCACGTCATATTTGACGTGACACTGGATCGAGTCCGTTGTTGGCTTGGGCTGTCCTTCGCTTCAGATTTGGCCCCATCGCACGATGTCCGCGTGCTTGCTTGGATCAACTCGGCAGAGATGGCATTTGAACAGGGTCGCTACAACGATTCAGAAGTCTTCATCGCCCAGGTACTCCAGGCAAAAGCGGCCCTCGAACACCATGTTCGCGTTATGGCTCTTGCCGCCTGGATCAAATCGTTCAGGGCTTCTCGAGAAATTGCTTGGGAAGCCATGCTCGAACTTCATACACTGCGCGAATCTCAACCACTGACCCCTGCACTTCAAGCCATCATTTGGTTACAAGAGGGACGGTTTTACCTCAAGCACCGTGATGCTCAAGCGGCGAAACGGGCATACACCTCAGCCGCAAAGCTCGCCGCCTCAGATGATGAACGAACCCTTGGCGCGATTCAGGCGGGACTCGGATATCTGGCACAATGGGACAACAAACTTGACGAGGCATTACGGCGGTACGAAACGGCACTGGGACACTATTCCAAAGCACACTGGGCATGGGCGATGCAGGCTCAGTACAACAACATCGCTGCCATCTGCTTTTTACAACATGCTCGCTTTGAAACCCGTGACCCGAAAAAAGCATCCAAGTGGCTGGCCGATGCAATTCGTTGGCTCGAGGACACCAAAGCGTTTGGAGATCAAATGGACTTCGGTGGCGCGGCGGACCTTGAGGTCAACCTGGCCTACGCTTACCGACTGACAGAAAAGTACCAAGCTGCTCGAGACATGCTTCGATACGGATGGAACCTCGCCCATGCAGCACATTGCATCGCGGATCAGGGTCTTGTTTGCGCCGAACTCGCGGAACTTGAAGAGGCTCTTGGTAATCGAAGCAAGGCCATTGTGGAGTACGGGCGGGCCATCGAATTTTTTGGCGAGGTAGAGATGCAAGATTGGCTCAAGGCTTGCCAGAACAGACTTTTGGAATTGCGCGAAGAAATTCCTTTGGGTAAGGCGTTAAAGCTGTGGTAAATGAGCGATTCAGACACCCACTTTCGAAACGCTCTCTTTCGCGCAAATTCGTAACAAGTGGCATTTGTAGTTCCAACTTCTTCAAAAAGTGCCACAGTTGTGCCACATCCAGCTTCAAATGTGGCACGGTTTTGCACCGAGATGCACAAATTCTATAGCCAAAAAACACTGTGCTGCACTACGTTTCTCAAGATCGCACCAACTCGCACGAAGCTCCCGGACGGACTCATAATCGTGATGTCATGAATGCAGTGGTGGCTTGGTATCCACGATCAATCACATTTTTTGCTTGAGGTCATTTGGATTCATAGTGCATTTGATCAACCTCATGTGGTTGGGGAAATAATCCACGCTCTCTTCACAAGTATGGCTCTGGGTTTTGGAGAAGACTGACGTGAACTTTATTGGCTGAGATTTCAAAATTTGGGTAGGAGATTCGCCACAACAGTGCCACAACTGGCTCCCAAAATCGCCACAACTGACCCCAAAACGCACAAGGTAGCCCAAAATACCTCATGTATTTTTCGTGTGTAGCACGGTGAATTCCGAATCCTCCCAATTTACCCCAATCCTAAAAATCGCACTCATAAACCGTTGGTTCCCGGTTCAAGTCCGGGTGGGCCCACCAGAAGAAAAGCTCTGCGGGATGGGTAAATCAGAAACGACCCTCGAGCGATAACTGGCTCGAGGGTCGTTTCGTGGGCAGTGCGTGGACAGTAGAGGCTCAGAAAACTCTTTGGATAGCCTGTTGTCTCGCCTCAAACACGTACACGTGATGAAACTCTTTGTTGAACGCTCTGATACAACTGCACACGCTCATCATCGTGTTCCAATGAGACAACCAAAGCATATGGTTGTCTTGGGTCGTTACTTTCTGAGGGGAATCGAGGTATGCAGGCGACTACGATATGCCAAGTTGCTGGACTCCCCGAGTTTGATTTTGTTACGAACGATGTTGCCCGTTCTCGCTCAAACGTCGCTGATTGAACCGTAGACCATTGCAGTGTTGTGAATGTAGGGCGAGATTTCACTTCAAATTTTTTGAGTTTAGGTGCTGGTTCAAGTGTACTGTTCCCATCTGGATTCATTTC
>JAYURE010000453.1:0-1667 GCA_043756345.1 Deinococcales bacterium
TCGCCCTGCTGGTGGCGCTCGCAGCGACCGCAGCGCTCGGCTTCCGACTTTCCGGCACCCTGATCAGCCCGATCATGAAAGCAACAGACCTCTCCAACCGTATTTCGATGGGCGATCTTGATCTCGAGGTCAAAGCCGAACGTAACGACGAAATCGGTGATCTGCTTGGCTCGCTCGAACGGATGCGGGTTTCGTTGAAGATGCTCTTGAACCAACCATCCTGAACCAACCATCCTGAACCAACCTGCCTAACACCGGGGAAATCTCGCCCGCAACAGGAACAGCAACCATTGGCACGAACCTCGAGCCTCGCTCTGGGTTCACAGGACACCACGACTTCTCAATGCTCGAGATCACACAAGCCTCGAGCGAACCCATTCGGAGAACCCATGAAAAAACGTTTGGCCCTGATCCTTCCCGCCGCACTGCTGCTCGGCCTTGCCGGAGCCGCCACACCAACCATCAAAATTGCGGTCGCCTCACCATTCACCGGTGATAACGGCTCGTATGGCGTCAACATCAAACGTGGCGCAGAACTCGCACTCGACAACGCCAGCGCCGACCTGAACAAACTCGGATTGAAAATCGAACTGATCGAACGCGACGACAAAACCGACAAATCCCAAGGCTTGAAAGTCGCCAAAGAACTGACCGCCGACGCCAGCGTTCTCGGCGTGATCGGACACGCCACCAGCGGTGTGACGATTGCCGCGACCGCCGTTTATGACACCGGCAAGCTCGTGACCATCACGCCGACCGCATCGAACCCGGAAGTCACCAGCCGTGGACTCTCGAGCGTCAACCGCATGTGCGGACGCGACGACGTGCAAGGACCAGCCGGAGCCGAATTCGCCTCGAAGACCCTGAAGGCCAAGCGCGTCTTCGTGGTCGTGCAAGAAACCGCCTACGGTCAAGGGCTCGCCAAAGGCTTCCAAGAACGCGCCAAAACGCTCGGGATCACCGCAATTAAGGTGGCATCGGTCGCCACCGACGACAGCGTCAAGCTCGCGGTGCGCAACGCCAGCGCCTTCAAACCGGACCTGGTGTACTTGGCCGGAGACATCGACCTGGTGAACGCCTTCAAGCAATTCAAAGCCGCGAACATCCAAGCCAAGTACCTCGGTGGCGACGCGCTCGACTCGGGCGAATTTGTGGACAAAGCCGGGGCTGCCGTCGCGGGCATGTTCTTCACCAGCATCTACGCGCCAGCCGACCAGTACCCGAACGCCGCACAACTGACCGCCAAGTACAAAGCACGGTACGGCACCGAACCGGCCGGTGAAAGCCTGCTCGGATATGATGCCGCCAGCAGCATCATCAAAGCCATCGAAAGCGCCTACAGCAGCAACGGCAAACGCACCCCAAGCCGCGAGCAAGTCGCCGCCGCCGTGCGCAAATCCAACTTCGCTGGCGTGACCGGCACGATCAGCTTCAACAGCAATGGTGATCGCAACCTCGCCGATTACTTCATTGGCACCTACGAAAAGGCAAGCTACCCAGGCTCGGTCATTAAAGCTTTCAAAGTCGCACCACCAACGGCAGTCAACCAGTAAACCCGTAACCAGTAAACTAGTGGAAAGTGGCAGAAATACGTGAGTATTTCTCGAGCAGAGCGAGTGGCCAAAAGTGACGTGTCGGACGAGTTCGTAACCGGTTGGAGCGAAGCG
>JAYURE010000454.1:0-4505 GCA_043756345.1 Deinococcales bacterium
AAGCCCGAACAAGTCGCCTTCCGCAACGTCTTCAAGGGCGCGAGCGAAGGCAATGCCGTTCCATTCGCACCTGACAAGTTCGGTGGCGATTGGTTCAAAGGCATCGACGAGAACCTGAACGCCGTGATGGACGGCCAGAAGACCGCCGAACAGGGCATCAAGGATGCGCAAGCCAGCATCAACAAAGTGATGGGCCGCTAAGAAAACTCAAGTGTTGATCTTGAGCGGTTGCTCGAGATGAGATAACGAACGCTGTCTCGAGCCGATTCCCTGCTTGCTTCAATTTGAACCCATCGTCCCAGCGGCAGGAAAGACCACAGCGCAATTGTGCCTCTTTCCTGTCGTTCCATTTCTACGAGGACGCACATCGACCGATAGCGCATCATCAGTGCACATCAAACGAACTCGGGTTGAGATCAACCTCGAGCTTCGCGGCTCGGCTTTTGGATTATGGAGGTCGTTATGAAAGCCAGCACCCGAGAAAGTTGGACTGCCTTCTGGTTTCTATTCCCATTTCTGCTCGGCATCATCGTCTTTTTTGGATATGCCTTTTTTCGCACCGTTTGGTTCTCTCTGACCGATTACAATTTGTTTGACAAGAACAATTTCGTTGGGTTGCAAAACTACGCTGATGTCCCTCGAGATTCGTTGTTCATCAACGCGCTCATCAACAGCTTCAGCTTCGCGTTTGCGACCACAATCCTGCAAACCATCGGCGCGTTGTTTCTGGCGATCATCATGAATCAAAAATTGCAAGGCATTGGCTTTTTTCGCACCGCATACTATTTCCCCAGCATCGCCTCTAGTGCGGTCACAACACTGATTTTTGTTTGGTTGTTCCGTCCAACCGGTCTGATCTCATACCTCTCGAGCGCCATCGTCAACGCCCTGCCGTTGATCCTGGCGGTGCTGGTCGTGACCGCAATAGCGCAGGCCATTCAGGTGCGTTTTGAACGGTCTCGAGGTTTGCCCGCCACGGCACTCGATCCGGCATTGCTGGTCGTGAGTTTGATCATCGGTGTGATCGGAGGCGTCGCCCTGAATGCACTCGGTATTGTCCAGATTGGGATGGCGGCCCCCGAACCAATGCTCTGGCTCTCGAGGCTCGATAAATTCCTGGGTTTCATTCCCTACCCGATTGTGATGATCATTTTGATGAACAGCTTCACCACCATGCCAACCCTGATGCTGACTTTCCTGGCTGGCTTGCAGGGCATATCAAAGAGCATGTACGAGGCGGCCGCAATTGATGGCGCGACCCCGTGGCAGCAAATGTTGTACGTCACGATTCCGATCTTGCGACCCGTAACCTTTTACGTGATCTCGGTCGGCATCATCGGCACCTTGCAGATGTTTGACCAAGCCGCACTCTTGGGTGGCGTCGCACCACTCGAGGGAACGATCACGCTGGCGTACTACGTTTACAACAGCGTCTTCCGCAGCGGAGCCGAATCGCAAGCGGGCTTCGCCAGTGCCGCCGCGCTGATCCTCGCGGTGATTACCTTGATCTTCTTGCAACTGCAACGCCGTTTCTTTGTGTCTGACGAGGGGGCATCACAATGAGTCTCGCCGAACCGGTTCGTGATGTCGCCAAAGTCAACGGTGTCGAAGTGCCCGCCGCCTGGGTCATGCGTCGCCGTTGGTCGTATGCCGCTTTGGTCTACACTCTGCTGCTCTTCTTCGCCGTGATCTTCATGGGACCACTCTTAATGGCGGCGCTCTCGAGTTTGAAAGTCGATTCGCTCGAGAGTCCACCCAGAATTTTCTTCGAGGAATTGCGTTTTCGCAATTGGTCTGCCGCCTGGAATCTGGGGGCGCAAGGCAATGGCAATCCCTGGTACGGCAGCATTCAACCCGGCGCGAGCATCCCGTTTTCCGCCAGTTACTTCGCACCAGAGGTGACACTCAAACCCGGGGAAACACCCAAGCCACTCGCGGTGACGATTCCGCGCTTACGTCCCGGAGCCGGAGCCGCAGCGCTCGGCAATTTCGATTTCGCCAGCGATTACGTCCAGATTCAAGACCTGAAAATGGCCCGCACCGAAGCCGCAATCATGCCCGATGGCAAGCCCGCCACTCGAGTCACCTACGAATGGCGAATCGTTTACCCGGAAGGCACCAAGAACGTTGACGATGCCAACAAGCCCGCGCCAGTGATCAAAAATCCACCGATGAACCTTGAGGCCGAACGCGGTTACATCTTCGAGACCGCCACGCTCGAGCCTTCACGCCGTGAGAACCCGCAGGCACGAACCGCTGACTTTCCTTACGAGTACCCGAAGATTCAAAGTTATGTGAATATCACACCTGGTATCTTCACCTACGTCTTCCGAAATTACTTCCGTGTCTTTGAAGATGCACGATCCCAAACCACAGGCTCGAGTTTGTTCCTGCGGTGGATCATCAACTCGTTCGTCGTCGTGATGCTCAAAACCGTAATGACGATTGTGATCGCCTCGCTCGCGGGTTACGCGATAGCCCGACTGAACTTTCGCGGCAAGGAACTCTTGTTCGTACTGGTCTTGTTCATCATGACGATTCCGGGTCAGGTAACATTCATCAGCAATTACTTGGTTTTGAAAAACCTGGGCCTGCTGAACACCGTCTGGGGTCTAACGATCTCCGGGATTGTCGTTGCGGGGCAAGTGTTTTTCATGAAACAATTTTTTGAAACGCTGCCCAAAGAACTCGAGGAGGCCGCCAAAATTGACGGCGCGACCCCCTTCCAGACGTTCATGCGCGTGATCGTGCCCGTGACCGGACCGGCCCTCGGTGCATTGACGATCACCAGTGCGCAAGGCACTTGGAACGAATACTTCTGGGCGTTGATCGTGCTGCAAAGTCCACAGGACAACTTCACGCTGCCAATTGGTCTGAACAGCTTCAACCGCTTGTACGGCAACGCGGGCGATCAAGGTTTGATCCTCGCCGGAGCCATCGTCAGTGCGATTCCGGTGATCATCCTCTTCGCCATCTTCCAACGTTATTTTGTTTCCAACGCCGCATCTTCGGGCGGCAAGGAATAAAAGCCAGTTTAAATGTAAAAGAGGAAGGATCAAAGTAAGGTCTCGAGCCTGAATGTTTTACTTTCCTCTTTCCTCTTCATTTACTTTTCTCTGCCCCTAGGAGTCCCATGCGTCTCAAAGAAAACAACCTTTATATCGTCGCCGATGCCCGAGGACAGATCAGCGGCGGCGACAACGGATTGTACCGGCGCGACACGCGCTTTCTATCCGTGCTCGAGTGGCGCATTGGTGGTGAAATCCCGACCGTTCTTTCGACGCATTCGAGCGAACCGTACCGTTTTTCGCAACATGCGACCGAGGCGGATTTGGGCCACACGGCAAGGCTCGAGTTGCGACGCAAAGGCATTTTGGACGGCTCGAGTTACACCGAACAAATTCGTGTTCGCAGTTTTGGCCCGCTCGAGGCGCACCGCGACTGGGGTCGAGATTTACCGGACCTTCACACGCTTGAGTTGCGGCTCGAATCGGACTTTGCAGACATGTTCGAGGTTCGCGGTTTACCAGTCAAAGCCAAAGAGATTCAACTCGAGGTTGTGGCTGACGGCCTGATTTGGACGTATGACGGAAGTGATGGGATTAAACGCGCCCTACGGGTTCACCTCGAGCCGATGGGTGAAGTGCTCGAAGTTCCGGCAGTCGAAGCGAGCAAAAACGCTCCAAGAACCTTCGATGCTGACGAACACACGCTGGACGGTTCGCTCGAGAATTCAATCTCAAACAGCATCGGGAAGGTGATTCGCTGGACGCTCGAGGACGACGCACCGCTCGAGATCACATTGACCCTGACACCGGTTCGTGACGGTCAGAGCGACACTGGTAGGCACCTCGATTCATTGCAGCAGAACTACATCGATTGGCGGGCTCGAGCCCCGATTCACCTCGAGAATTCTTTTGTCCAGCGCGTCTTTGACCGTTCGCTCGAGGATTTGCGATCACTGTTGTTTGACACACCGCAGGGTGTTTTCCCGTCGGCGGGCATCCCCTGGTTCGTGACGCCGTTCGGTCGGGATTCGATCATCGTCAGTCTGTTCACACTGCCCTGGTATCCCGAAATTGCACAGGGAACGTTGAAGTATTTGGCCGCACATCAGGGCAAAGTTCTCAATCCAAAAAACCTTGAGGCTCCCGGAAAGGTCTTACACGAACAACGTGACGGTGAAGCCTCGAGAACGGGCCGGACACCGTTTCAAACGTATTACGGCACGGTCGATGCGACTCCACTGTGGATTTGCTTGCTTGGCGATTACCTCGAATGGACTGGCGATCTGGAAACCGTGCGTGAACTCGAGCCAAACCTGCGGGCCGCGCTTGCCTGGATGACTTCACACGATGCCGACCCGGACCAGGATGGATTCATCGAGTACAACCCGCACAAGGGCGGCATCACCAATCAAGTTTGGAAAGATTCCGGCGACAGCACGTTTGACGAAAACGGCAAGGATCTCACCACCAGTGTCGCGGTCGTAGAAGTGCAAGCCT
>JAYURE010000455.1:0-1666 GCA_043756345.1 Deinococcales bacterium
GTCAGGAGGTTGATCTGCAAGTCCAAATTCGCCCGGTGATCCGCCTCTGCCGCCGTGCGATTCTGTGAGATCAGCACGAAGGTTGCCAGGAATATCGCCTCAAGTGAAACGATCATGGTCAGCAGGCCGAAAGGATACGGATCGAATGGCTCCAGCCCCAATACCCCGAGATTGACGGTGATCCAAACCGTGAACCAAACCGCGTGAAGATACAAAAACGCCATGCGGCCAGAGAAATCTGTGATCCCGTCCGAGATGCGTTCCTCTACCGTTCTCGCCTCGAGTGCACGGCTTCGCAACTCGAGAATGGCGTTGATGTTTTGATCGATGATTGCGGCAAGTGGGGTTTCTTCCTTGGCTTGCATAGACCTCCCAAGATGTCGTAAAAAACGCTCCGACGTTGTGATCTCGTCGGAGCAATCGCGTGCTGAAATCGCGTCTTAAAATAGTGACTGACCTCGAGCCTCAAGTTTGTATTGGGCCAGGACTTCCCGGAACGCCAACCCGAGGCAGCACCCAACGGTCCAATCCCCAGTAACCCGCAGTGCGCCATGCCAGCACCAGCAAGGTCGCCAGAATGAACAGGACCGGATTGCTCGAGACCGTTCCGGCCAGCAGGTAGCTCGCGTTCATGAATCCACCGAAGAACGCGGCGATGCCGGTGAACAATCCGAGGATCAAAGCGATGCCGACGGCGATCTCGCCGAAGGTCACGAGGTAACTGAACAAGACCGCGTTTGGAAGCGCCACGTACTGCATGAACCAGGCGTAAAAGCCTTGTACGTCCGGGTGCTCGCCAGTTGTTTTCTTCAAGGCTCCGGTCAGAAATCCGGTCACGGCAACGCCCGCCTTGTCGCCCACCCAAACGCCCGCGGGATTGGTGAATTTGCCCCAACCGGCCATCAGCCATTCGTAACCGACGTACAGGCGAATCAATGTCCACAGCGGCGCGAGGCGCGTATCGGCGAACAAAAACCTGCTGATGTTTGGTTCTGGAATCTCAAACAAGAAATTGCGGCTTGCAGTGCTGGTCTCGAGGTGACTGGTCATGGTGAAACTCCTTTCATGCCTGGGTTTTCACGTACTTGATCATGTTGACCTGAGAGTGTTACCAAAGCATTACCGGTCAGGGTGCTACCAACTTTTCTCGAGTGATGCCGTGCATGGACGCCCGCGCTTGAAGAGATGAAATTGGGGTATTTCGAGGCCGCTGTTGGATCTGGTCGTTGCGTTTGCGAGTTGGGGATGTGAGCCGATTCTGCCAGGAAGTATCCTTTGCCATCGACCTCAGAGGTGCTGCGCAGAATGTTTTCCAATGCCTGCTCATTGATGTGCATCAGTTGACGGTAGCCGCTGCGTAAAATCCCTTCATGTGCCAGGACGATGATGGTGTTTGAAACCGATTCACGGGCAGCGCCGATGCCTTCAGCGATCAATTGATGCGAGGCGCGAACAAACAAGCCTCGAGTTTGATCCGTGCCGCCAACCGATGAATGCAGCAGCTCGAGCAAGTACCAGGCGACACGATGGCGCAACTCGCGGTTGCGAATGTGGCAACTCTGCTCCATGCTTCGGCCAAGTTGCTCTGCCAGATTGATGCTGACGGCGCGTTGTTCGCTGGCTGTCATTTCGTTTTGATTTACGGAACGCACCTTGGTTTCGCTCA
>JAYURE010000456.1:0-1666 GCA_043756345.1 Deinococcales bacterium
CCCCTACGAGAAAATCGGCTTTTGTAGGGGTGAAGCATGCTTCGCCCTCCGAAGCGAGGCTCAATTCAACCCGAATTTCCACCCCTCCCTGATTGCACGTTCGCAACAGAACCGCAATCTCGGGTTGGCGCTCGAGATCCATTCCGCGCTACACTGGCCGGACATGTCGCAACCTACCAAAGACAAAAAAGCCGCCCAGTTTGGAGTCACGCCCCGCAGCGTGGATTTCAATGATTGGTACAACGAAATCGTCATCAAAGCCGACCTCGCCGATGACAGCCCGGTGCGTGGGTCGATGGTCGTTAAGCCGTATGGTTGGGCGCTCTGGGAAAACATTCAGGGCGTGCTCGACAAACGTTTTAAGGAAACGAATCACGAGGCCCTCGCCTTTCCGATGCTGATCCCGATGAGCTTTTTGCAAAAGGAGGCCAGTCACGTCGAGGGTTTCGCGCCGGAACTCGCGGTGGTCACGCACGGTGGCGGTCAGGAACTCGAGGAACCGCTGGTGGTTCGTCCAACCTCGGAGACGATCATTGGGCACATGTGGAGCAAATGGGTGCGTTCGTACCGCGATTTGCCTTTGTTGCAGTACCAGTGGGGCAGCGTCGTGCGTTGGGAGTTGCGCCCTCGCAAATTCTTGCGTACCACGGAATTCTACTGGCACGAGGGTCACACGGCGCACGCCAGCCAAGAGGAAGCGCTCGAGGAAACCCTGATGCTGCTCGAGATTTACCGTTCGTTTGCTCGTGATTACGCAGCAATGCCGGTGATCGCTGGCTTGAAGACGGACTCGGAACGTTTTGCTGGAGCGGTCGCCACGTACAGCATTGAAGCGATGATGGGCGATGGCAAGGCACTTCAGGCCGGAACCAGCCATTACCTGGGTCAGAATTTTGCCAAAGCCTTCGAGGTTGCGTTTCAGGACGAGAACCAAGTCCAGCAATACGCGCACACGACCTCATGGGCGATCAGCACTCGGATCATCGGTGGGATCATCATGACGCACGGTGACGACAAGGGCTTGATCATGCCGCCGAAACTCGCGCCGTTTCAGGTGGTGATTGTGCCAATCACCAAGTCCGACAACCGCGATGCGATGATTGAGGCGGCTCGAGGTGTCGCAACCGAATTGCGTGCCTTGGGTGTGCGCGTCAAAATTGACGAACGCGAGGGACTCTCCAACGGTTTCAAATACAACGATTGGGAATTGCGCGGCGTGCCATACCGTCTCGAGCTTGGTCCGCGTGATCTCGAAGCTGGCAATGTTGTGCTGGCCTCACGTTTGGGTGGCGAAAAAGAAATCCTGCCTCGAGCCCAAGCGATTGCCGAACTGCCCGCGAAACTCGAGGCGTTTCAGGCGCAACTCTTGCAGAACGCGACCGAATTTCGGGATGCGCGAATCAAAACCGCCGACACTTGGGACGAATTCGTGCGTTTGATCGACGAAGGCTTTTTCGTGCGTGCCTTTCACTGCGGCGATCCGGTTAGCGAACGTGAGATCAAAGAAAAAACCAAAGCCACGACCCGCAACATCCCGCTCGATTCTGAGGGAGAACTCGGTGCTCGAGAGACCGGCGTTTGCGTTCACACTGGCAGGCCCGCCGCGTATGGCAAGCGCGTGATTTTCGCCCGTTCGTACTGAAGAATTCGTACTGAAGAATTCGTA
>JAYURE010000457.1:0-1664 GCA_043756345.1 Deinococcales bacterium
GACCGTTACTGCAATCGGGGTTTCGCACCACCCTGGCCGATCCGTACCTGCTGGGTTTGGCGGGCTTCGCGGCGCTCGGGGCTGTCCTGTTGCCGACGATGGGTTACGCGGGCTTTGGAGCCCCAATCCTGGCCTGTGCGGGCGCATTGCAGGCGGTCTTCCTCGTCTCGAGTTTGTCGCAGGATGCCTCGAGCGAACGTCGCGCTTTGGTTGGTGTCTCGTTGGCGGCGATCAGTTTGGCGGGCCTGGCGTTATTGCTGGCCCTCTCGAGCAGTCCGAGCAGTGCGAACGTGATCGGCTGGGTGGTCGGAGGTTTTTACGCGCAGGGCTGGCCGCAACTCTCGAGCATCGCGTGGTTGGCCTTGCCCGCAATCATCATTTCCTTGCTGCTGGGCCGCACCGCGAACCTCGTGCAACTCGGCGATGACCTAGCCGAAAATTTGGGTTTGAACGCTCGAGTCGCACGTCACGCCCTGATGGTCCTCGCTGCGATTCTGACCGGTGTGGCGGTCGGCACGAGCGGCTTGCTCGGCTTCGTTGGTTTGCTCGCCGCTGGTTTGGCCCGAGGGTTGTTCGGCACAGATTACCGGCGTTTGCTGCCCGCCGCGTGTTTGATCGGCATGATTCTGGTCGGCCTGTCGGATTTGCTCGGGCGTGTGCTGCTCGCGCCGAACGAAATTCCTGCCGGGGCGTTCACGACTTTGGCCGGTGGCGTGTACATGATTTTTTTAAGCCGGAGGGCGCAGTGAACAAGCTCGAGGCTTTTGTAGGGTGCGCCGTGCGCACCATATGCCGCAACCGGTGCGCACGGCGCACCCTACGAATCATTGGCTGGAGAATGTTATGAATACCAACATGCTCGAGGCTCGAGGTTTGCGCTTGAAACGTGGCGCTCGGGTGGTGCTCGAGAATGTTGCTTTAACGTTGCAATCCGGTCAGCTTGCCGCGATTATTGGGCCGAATGGTTCAGGCAAAAGCACGCTCTTGGCGGCGCTGGCGGGTTTGCGAAATCTCGAGGATGGCGCGGGCGAAATCTTGCTCGAGAACAAATCCATCAGCAGTTTTTCCAAGCTGCAACTCTCGAGGCGTATTGCGTTTTTACCCGCAAGCACCAGCGTTCCGTTTCCGCTCACGGTTGCCGAATTGATCGATCAGGCCAATCCAAAACCTGAAGCTCGAGCCAATGCGATTCAGGCGATGGAACTCGAAAACCTCGAGTTCGTGCCAATCACCCGGCTCTCAACCGGCGAGGCGCGACGCGCTTGGTTGGCGATGACGCTCGCTCGAGAAACACCTGTGCTGCTGTTAGACGAACCGCTGTCCGGCCTCGATCCCAGATACCAAATGCGATTGCTCGAAACCCTCGAGGCTCGAGCCAGAAACGGTGCGAGCGTGCTGTTGGTCGCACACGATTTGCCTTACGCCTCACGGGTGGATCGCGTGATTGCGCTCGGAAATCAACTAAGTAATATTTCGAGTGTGCTTGCCGATGGACCACCGCTCGAGGTGCTGCAACCCAAATTTTTGCGCAGCTTGTACGGCGTGAACGTCTGGATTGGACGTGACCTCGAGACGGGCGCGGTCTTTCCTTTCCCGACCAAAGCAGTTTGAACAACAGTGAAAAGTGGAAAGTTTAAAGAAACTGCCAGGTCTTGAGGTTTTCT
>JAYURE010000458.1:0-1663 GCA_043756345.1 Deinococcales bacterium
TCGAGATCAAGCTCTTGTCTCAACAACTTTTGTTGTAAGTCCTGATTGACCGTCTCGAGTGCCAGCCTCGCGCCTACTTCCGTTGAAGCCTTGGCCTCAAGTTCATCGGTGGTGAGGTCCAATTGTCCGGTCATGAACGCCAATTCATCCGCTGCTTGCAGGAATTGATGCCTCAGATCTGCCATCTGGTGTTGATGGGTCTCAAACTGCAACCGCTGTTGGGCTTCAAGCCGAAGCTTCCAATCGGCCTCGTGCTGGTCGAGTTCCCGTTTGAGGTGCTTTTTGGCCTCTCGTTCTTGGGCTTCAAGCTTGCGACTGGCCGAATTCAAACCGGTGTCAAGTTCGCTGTTTCGTTCAACCAAGAATCTCACCTGTTCCTCAAGGAAGACGATTCGATCCCTGAATCGTGAAACGCGGGCCACCATGACCTCATCACGATCCACCACACTCGGCTCAACCAAAAATTGGGCGACCTCAAGCACGGCATCTGAGATCATGTCTTCGGCTGGTTGATTGAGTTCCAGGCGCTCCAGAGTGGGTGCGAACGTGTCCACGAAACTTGCGGCCAGATGCCCGAGCAACTTGGATTCCCTGAGCCGTATCCGTTCAAGTGCTTCCAGAATATGCTCGTCCCGAACCTCAGAGATTTTATTGAGATCTGCCCTTAACAACAAAACACCCTGAGCGGCCCGCGCATGAAAATAAACCTGGTAGACCTGACGCACTCGACCTGTTGGCATCTGATTCAGTGCCGCCGTCAGGTAGGCAGCGTTTTCAGGTTCCAACAATTTTTGCCTGTAGCCAGCGCGTTGATCTGGGGTCATGTTTGGTTCCGCCGTGGTTTCTCGAGTTCACTCAATCCATGCAAACTGATCCGATAGATCTCGCGGTGCTTCCCTTCAATTTGCAATGAAACAGGTTCGACAAAGCGGCGCGAACTCATGGTGTCGATGGCATTCTCGATTTCATCTGTTGAGGCACCAATCAGGTTGCCAAAATGCCTAGAATTTGCCTCGTACCACTTGAGTTGCACACGCCCGTCTTTTGCGAATTCACTTTCAACGCCACGCAAAACCATCGAGATTTTGAACTTGCCAATGCCGCTGTACTCCAAGTTGAAATCGGGGTCGGCTTTGCGTTTTCGCTCGATCCAAGCCATCCGTTCTTTGCGGTGATCGCGCAGGAATTCGAGGATTGCCCGGTTGGGTTTGAGGATCTGCATGATCTCTTCGTCTGAAATCGTTGGCGTGTCCGACCAGGGTTTGAGGCCACGGTTGCAGTTGTCACAACAGGTCAGGCGAACCCGATCCGGGTTGACCCGCTCTGAAAAGGCCCGCAGCAATAGGTCACGATGGCAGACGCTATTGTGATTCGCGTATTCCTTGATTGCGTTGACGGCCGTCAGACGCTTCGCCAGTCGTTTTTCGATCACATGCTCAAATTCGATCAGGTCAGAACTTGGTCCAACCTGAACCTCGAGACAGGGCTCGAAGGTTGAGAATTGCAGCATCGGGCTATCAACCTCTCGGCGCAAATCATGCAGTGCGTCGCTCAGTGTCGTCGCCTCGTCACCACTGAGTTGAGAAAAATCCAACCAGTGCTGTCGCACTTTCGCGCCGCTCAACACCCCAAGGCGGGTGAGCAACACCAAATTCGGCTCGCC
>JAYURE010000459.1:0-4493 GCA_043756345.1 Deinococcales bacterium
GCGTGACGGTCAGTTATTACGAATGGGTTCAGGATTTCAACAGCTTCTACTGGAGCGAAGAAGAGATTCGCACAAACCTCGAAAACCACATGAACCACGCGCTCGAGGATGTGTTCAAGGTCATGGAAGAAAAGAAAGTTGACCTGAGAACGGCGGCGCATGTGCTGGCAATCTCGAGGATCAACGAGGCGAGCATGTTGCGAGGCTTGTACCCGTGAGGAAGATCGTCCAAGAAGTCACGGAACCACTCGAGTACGCGAACGGCATTTGCGTGAATGTCGATCACGGATTGTGTTACGGCGGAGAAGGATTTGTGTATGCATTCTGATTTAGGATTCCAAGCATGAATCTCGAGAGTCAACGTGACAAGAAGAAAGTATTTCGGAGGCTGAAATGATGAAAAAATGGATTCCTATTTTCTTTACTGTAAGCTCGCTAGCTTTAGCCGTTACGAGTCCGTTTCCTGTGAGCAAGCTGCCACAAATTATTGAAAAACCAAATAGTTTCAAACCCGATGAATTCTACGATGATTCAGAAATAAATCCGGGTTACAAGATAAATCGATGGGAATGGAAATTTGATAAAGAATCATTTGGTGAAGGTTTGACTCTCTCAAAAACGAAAAATGGGAAAGGCTGGAAATTTGATCCAAATTACTCAAAATACAAAGTTGATGATCTGGTAAAAAATAAAACACTTCTATTTACACTAAAAGATTCCGAACTAAAGAAAAACATTAGTGTTTACAGGGCAGATTTTGGTAAATTCAAAAAAATTTACTTGAAGGTAACGAACTATCAAGATGGTTCGTCATCTTTCGATCTTCAAAATCGTGAATACGTGATTTATGAAGGCGAATCGAGTAAATTTGAAAAAGGTGGATTAGCCCACTTTATTCAATACAATATCTATGGCTACCTCTTTTCAAAAAGCAATTTCTGTTCACTGAATGATGCTTTTAGGTCCGTGAAATGCAAAACCTAAATCGACTTTGAATCCTTAAGTCGGCTCATTTGATCAGGGCCACGTGTGTTCCGCCCACAACAATTCTTCATCATGTTCAGGCAAATCAGGAAACGCACTACGCACACTACCAACGGACTTTGGAATACGACGTTTTCTTCGCCTTCGGAATTTCACGCACTGCTCGAGCCACAAACCCAACCGCTTGAAAACAACCATCAACCATTTCATCCCTCGAGTTTAGACAATCAAACACCCAAAAGCTTGCGCATCATGGCTTACACAAGGAGCCTCATCACATGCAACCCCATCAAGTTCCGTCTTACCTTCCCGAATCCAACCTCGGCCCGTGGGAAATCTACCTCGAGCAAATTGATCGCGTCACACCGTACTTGGGCAAGCTCGCGTACTGGGTCGAAACGCTCAAACGTCCGAAGCGCATCCTGATCGTCGATTGTCCGATCCATTTGGACGATGGCTCAATAGCGCATTTCGAGGGGTATCGCGTGCAGCACAACACGTCTCGAGGTCCGGGCAAGGGCGGCGTGCGATTCCATCAGGATGTCACGCTGTCTGAGGTCATGGCGCTCTCGGCCTGGATGACGGTCAAGAACGCGACGGTCAATTTGCCGTATGGTGGCGCGAAGGGCGGCATTCGCGTGGACCCGCGCACGCTTTCGCGCAATGAACTCGAGAAGTTGACGCGACGCTACACCTCGGAAATCAACATCATCATCGGGCCGGACAAGGACATTCCCGCGCCGGATGTCAACACGAATGAATTGACGATGGCGTGGATGATGGACACGTACAGCATGAATCAGGGTCGCACGGCGACCGGTGTGGTCACGGGCAAACCGGTGGCATTGGGTGGTTCGCTGGGGCGCAAGGATGCGACGGGGCGCGGCGTGTTCGTCACGGGTGCAGAGGCGGCCAAGCAGTTGGGCCTTTCGCTCGAGGGTGCTCGGGTGACGGTGCAGGGGTTCGGTAATGTCGGCAATGCGGCGGCCAGAATTTTTCACGATCATGGATCAAAAGTGATTGCGATTCAGGATGTGACCGGCACGATTTTGAACGAGGCTGGGCTGGACCCGTACAAGGTACTCGAGCACATGGCGGCGACGAATGACATCAAGACTTTTCCGGGCGCGACGGTGCTCGAGAAGGATGAGTTTTGGAATGTCGAAACAGAATTTTTGATTCCGGCGGCGCTCGAGAAACAGATCACGGTGGACAATGCGAACACGATCAAAGCGAAGATTATTGTCGAGGGCGCGAACGGTCCAACCACGCCGCAGGCGGATGACATTTTGCGCGAGCGTGGCATTGTGCTCGTGCCGGACGTGCTGGCAAACGCGGGCGGCGTGACGGTCTCGTACTTTGAATGGGTGCAGGATTTCTCGAGCTTCTTCTGGACCGAGGACGAAATCAACAAACGCCTCGAGAAAATCATGCGTGAAGCGTTCGTGGCACTCTGGGATGTCAGTGTGCAAAACAAGGTTTCGTTGCGCACGGCGGCGTACATCGTCGCCTGTACTCGGGTGCTCGAGGCGAGGGCGTTACGTGGACTTTACCCTTGATGTTCAGGACTTGCTGAATTCAATCCCGGCGTAGATTTCGGCAAACGTGAAGCTGGCATCGACGCTGGGAATTTCAATTGCACCCTCGCTGCAAAACGAAACCAACCAACCTTCCGAACCGCGCCGGTACACCGTAGCGAACTGCTGCTTTTGTTCAATCAGCACGTACTGCTCGAGGCTGGGAATGCTCTGGTATTCGTAAAGTTTCGCGCCTCGATCCACATCGGCGGTGGTTTCAGAAATCACCTCGAGAATAAAGCAGGGATGGTTTTTGATTCGGGTTTCCGATTCGGGTTCACAGGTGATGAAGACATCCGGGTAACGGTAGCGTTCCCCAGCGACGCGCACTTTGACATCACCGAAGTAAATGCGGCACCCTCGAGCCCGGACTTTGGGTTTGAGCGCCGCGTAAATGTTCCCGGCAATGTCGTTGTGAATGTCGGTTTCACCAGGCATCGGCAGCATCTTCCCATTGACGAATTCGTGACGCACCTCGGCGTGAAGTTCTCGCTCGAGGTATTCGGCGACGCTCAGGCTTTGATGCAAGGCGGTCATCGGCTGATTGTACTCGAGATTTCTAACTTACCCTTGAGGTGAAACTGGAATCTCGAGGCCCGCATAAATTTGTTCAAGCGTGATGCTGGTCTCGAGGCACGGCACGTCAATCTCGGCGTTGTGTTCGAGAATTTGCACAACCCAACCATTCGGCATTCGTTTGTAGAGCAGGCCAGATCGTTTGTCTTGCGCGACGATCAAGTACCGTTCGAGGCTTGGGATTCGCATGTATTCTTGCAGCTTGTCACCCAGGTCGATTCCTTTGGTGCTTTCACTCGTGACCTCGACGATCAGGCATGGATTTCGCTCGAGTCGCGCATCATCGTCCGGCGGGGCGCAGGACACGAAGACATCCGGGTAACGGTACTTGCGGGCGCTGACCGGAACTTTGACGGTTTCAAACTGAACCCGGCAGCCTCGCGCTCGGGCTTGTTCACGCAAGGCCACGTAAATGTTGCCGACAATATCGTTGTGCTGCCGGGTTTCGCCCGCCATCGCCAGCAGTTGCCCATCGACGTACTCGTGGCGTTCCTCGGAGCGTTCCTCCATTTCGAGGTATTCGGCGACGCTTAGGCTTTGATGCAAAGCGGTCATGGGGTCATTGTACCCGAGTAACAAGCTCACATCACCATTTTCGCAACGGAAGTACCATGACACATGACCATCCAAATCATGGTTTTTGGGTGTTATCACATGGCAAATCGGCACTCGGACATTTTCAATCTCGAGGTTGACGATGTGCGCACACCGGCCAAGCAAGCCGAGTTGGAAGAGGTTTGTGCATGCCTGAAACAATTTCAACCCACGAAAATTGCGCTCGAGGTGATCGCGGATCGTCCAGGATTGGTCTCGAGTATTTTTGAGAATTACAACCCGGCACGATTGCTGGAAAGCCGTGATGAGGTGACGCAAATCGGTTTGCGTTTGGCCCACACGCTGGGGCATCTGGTGGTTTACGGCATCAACGAACTCAGTGACACCATCGATTACTTTCCGTTTGCGCAAGTTGATCAATTCGCGCAAGAACACCAGCAACAGTCAGTGCTCGAGGGCGTGTTCGCTTTCGGAAACCAGCAGAAACTCGAGGACGAAAAACGCCTTCAAACAAGTTCGGTGCGTGAATTGCTGCGCAGGCAAAACGAACCCGAAAGGTTTGAGCTTGAAATGAAACAGGCGTACATGCCTATGTTGGCGGTTGGCAACACAGAGCAACATCCTGGCGCGGACTTGAATGCGATGTGGTTTTTACGCAATGCCAAAATATTTGCCAAGCTGCATTGTATTGCCGAGGCTGGCGAGTACTTGATTAGCGTCGGGTTGCGGGTGCGATACACTCTGACATGGCGGGTTCGAGCAAACTCAAACAGGAAAATGAATTCCTGAAACAAGAAAACG
>JAYURE010000460.1:0-1660 GCA_043756345.1 Deinococcales bacterium
GTTGTGTCTGCTCGGGGACACGCACCTTCACATGGCTACATTCGACCAGGCCAAAAACTGCTTTGATCAGGCACAAAAATCATTGCGCTTTCAGCACCCGCCACGCCTGAGGTCCACCATCTGGATTGGTTTGTGCCGCGTGGCACACGGTCAATCTGATGTGCAACGCATGCTCAAGTGCGGTCAGCAAGCTTTGTTTTTTGCTTGGTCATCACAGGACGTGCTCACCAACGGCTTGGCATTGCGTTGGCTTGGTTTCGCAGAACATCAAGCAGGATTGTGGAAAACCGCCAAACAGCATTTGGCAGAAGCCCACATGCAATTTCAATCCCTGGGTGATAAACGAAACGCTGCTGAAACCTTGCAGATTTGGGCACTGACCTTGCAAAGCATGGGTGATTCGCAAGGCAGTCAACAACTGCTCGAGCAATCTTCAGGAATGTACAAGTTGCTTGATGAAACGCAAGCCAATCCAATGTGACCCAAGTTGCTCTAAAGTTCTGCATGTGCACGTCCGAGGCTGAATTAAATGGGTCTAAACACAATGATCCAAAATCAGCTACTATTCACTGGTGGCTCGAGACTTGTACCACGCTGCGCTCAGGGCAGCCTTGGAAAAAGACGGTTGGCAAATCACTGCCGATCCGTACAAAATCCGTTACGGTCGCGTCAACTACGAAGTTGACCTGGCCGCCGAGAACGTTTTCGCCGCCGAACGCGGCATCGAACGCATCGCCATTGAAGTCAAAAGTTTCATCAAGGAATCCATCGCCAACGAATTTCACGCCGCGCTCGGACAATTTTTGAATTACAAACTGATCCTGGAAAACATCGATCCCAAAAGACGCCTGTACCTGGCGGTACGGCAAGAAGTGTTTGAAGATTTCTTTCAATACCCATTCACCCAGGAAGCTGTTCTGCGTTACGGCGTGGACATCCTGGTGTTTCAACCCGACTCACAGAAGGTGGTGCAATGGAAAAACTCGAGCGATACCGAACACTGATTCAAGCACTCTTAAGCGAATTCGCCAGCCACCGTTACCAGGATTCCGAAGTGCAATCCGAACTGCTGTTCGACCCGGTCCATGACCATTACCAAGTGCTTGATGTCGGTTGGGAACGCGGGCGACGGATTTACTCGACGCCATTGCATTTCTCGATCAAGAACAACAAGATCAGGCTCGAGCACAACACCACAGACCGGATGGTGGCCGAAGAACTTGTGGCGGCAGGTGTACCCCGCGAGGACATTGTGCTGGCGATTCACCCGCCGTATGTGCGAGCCGATACGGGATTTGCCACGGAATGAAACTCGAGCCGTGATTTGGTGGTGATCCTCATGTCTGCGCGTCGTTGGCGTGCCACTTCCAGATTGGCAGGTCAATCTGCTTCTGCGTGAACTCGAGGTATGTGCGATTCATGGTTTCGTCCGGGATGTTGGCGGCCAGTGAATCCCGAACGGTCATGGCTCGAGATCGGGCGGCGGCGGCCAAGTCGGTGTGGTGCAATGTGTCGTGAAGGTGCGCGATTTCTGCTTCGATTTCCCAGGTTTCTTTGGGCAGACCAATTTCTGTGGCGAGGGTCAAGGCGCGGGAAAGTTTCTCGAGAGCAGTATCTGTTTTTTGGTCATGGCGGTCCAAGATGGCTTCGGAACGCAAAT
>JAYURE010000461.1:0-1654 GCA_043756345.1 Deinococcales bacterium
GTCCACGCTGCGGGCCAAAGCCCAAGGTGATGGCCCAGAACTCGAGGCAAGCACAGCATTCGAGCGTGCCAACCTCAGCCTCGAGAAGCGCTTCACCGGCAGTGTCGTGCCGCGACCGGGCCAACCCGTGCCGTTCCTGATCACGGTCAAAAATCCGCTCGACCGCGCCATCAAGGTCCTGCTGACCGGCGAGGCACCCGGCATGAGCCTGACGCCAGAAGAGAACCTGACACTTGAACTTAAATCACTCGAGACGCAAACGCTCGAGGTCATCGGACGCAGTGACACACCCGGCGTCTTCACCAACTCTGTTCGCCTGAGCATTGAGGGGTTGCCCGTTGCGCCCGATGCCGCCGCCAGCGCCAGCGTCAGCGACCTACCCGAACGGGTGCGCCGCAGCGACGTGGGCCTGCGCGTCTGGGCCAGGGATTTGCCCGCAGGAAGCCAGTTGATCATCGTTGATCACATTCCAGAAACCGGAACCTACCTGCCAGGCTCGAGCCGAATCAAGTTCGATGGGGATGCCGCAGACATCACCCTGCCAGACCCGTTGATCAGTGACAACAAACTCTTTTGGTTGCTCGACCAAGCGGCAGCGACGCAACTCGCCAAAGGCTTCACGATCCAGTACAGCCTGGCGCACGATGGCCCACTCGAGATGCCCAAAGACCGTCTCGGCGTGGTCCTGAAGATTCCTGGACGCACCGACATCCTGCGCGTGCTCGAGGGTGAACCGACGCTCGCCAACGACTTCCTGACCGCTCGAGCACCGAACCTCAAACCGGCCTCACGCGAACGGATCGGAGCCTTGATCGTTGCACCAGCCAGCGGCACGACATTGCGCAACCGCGAGCAGGTCAGCATTCTGGTCGATTTGCCATTGCGGGCCAAGGATGTTCGCTTGACGGTCAACGGCGCAACCGTCGGTGACAACAAAGTCGGCACCAGAACCTTCGACGAGGGCACGAACCGCTTGACGCTCGAGTATGTGGCCGTGAACTTGCAACCCGGTCGCAACGAATTGGTCCTGACCGCGATTGACCCGGACAATGCCGACACGGTTGTGCAAGACCAGAGCGAAATCTTCGTCTCCGGCAGCGTCACCACACTCGAGATTACGGCTGTGGCCCTGACCTACGACCCGCAAGACAAACCCGCAATTCGCATCAAGGTCAGCGACGCCAACGGACTGACGCCCGCCGATGGCCTGGTCACGGTCCTGGTCAGCCCCGAGCCGAGTATCGCCGACGCCGACCCGAATCAACCGGGATTCCAAGCCGCCTTCAAAGATGGGCTTGCCAGCATTCCACTCTCGAGCATCGGCGTGCGCTCCAGCGTCAAAGTCGAGGCGAACATTGGTGAGGTCCGGGCCAGCAACGAATTCCAAGTTACAGCCAGCACCCGCCCACCGTTCGCGGTTGGACTGGTCAGCCTGGAGGCGCGATTCTCGAGCCCGTTCACGGTGGCAACAAGTCTGTCCGCGTTCGCTCGCAGCACGGTTTTTGGCGATTCGCTCTTGACAATTGGCATTGATGCTCGAGCCAGATACGACACGAAACTGACCCTGACCGGCAACCTGCAACCAAGCTCGCAACCTTACGAACGTTTCCCACTTTTGGGCGATGCCAGCAGGCGCGGCAGCGATGTCAACTCG
>JAYURE010000462.1:0-13177 GCA_043756345.1 Deinococcales bacterium
AGGATCACCGACCAAACGCAACGCGAGTGGCGCAGGCGGACGGTTCTCGCGGATCGCCTCGGAAGTCCACGCGCCATCGGCGGCAAACAAGACCGGACCTACGACCGTCTGTGCGAGCAGTCCAACCTGACCTCGAGCGTGACCCGGCAGTTGCACTAGCCGCAACGAACCATCGCCCAATAGGTCGTGCGTCGCGCCAAAAGGCTCGAGCGGTTCCGATTCAAAGCTTTCAACCAAGTCGAATTGCTGGCTCGAGTTCGGCATCAAGGCAGGCAAGAAAGCACGACGCAAGGCGGCGAAACCTTGGGCCTTACGAACATCATCGAACGCTTCCTTGGACGCGATGATCTTGGCCTCCTTGAAGTCTCGCAACCCGCCAATGTGATCGGCATGAAAATGCGAAACGATCACCCTCGAGATTGTGCTCGGTTTGATTCCAATTCGATCCAGTTGCGCCACCACAGACCATTCCAAACGGGTTGTGACCGGAGTCAATGCCCCATAAAACTGAAATGGAAAATGCTTGAACGCCAACTTGACCCGAGGTGCGTAACCCGTGTCAAACAGGATTCTGCCCGCCGTCGGATGCTCGAGCAAGATTGCAAGCGCATGCGCTTTGATCGTGCGATGCTCACCACCACGCATGATGTGGTGTTCGCTGGCGGTGCAGTAACCGGTGTCGATCAACCAGAATTGCACCTGCGGGATTGGGTTCATCGCGGTATCTCTTTCAAGGCGGCTTCTGTCAAAAGTGCCTCGATGGTTCGAGTTAAACCTTGCTCGAGGCGGTAACACGGTGCAAAGCCGAGATCGGATTTCGCCCTCGAGATGTCATACGTCTGCGTTCGGGCCAGCAGTTCGACGCTGTAGCGCGTCAAACGTGGTTCTCGCCCCGTGAGCTTGGAGAATTGCTCGAGCAAACCTGCCAGTTGGAGCATTACAGAAACCGGCAACACTGGCAGCTTGGATGGCACACCAAGTGCCTCGAGCAAGCGTCGGATCACCACCCAGAGTTTTAAGTGCTCACCGGACGTGATCGTGTAAACCGGGAAATTTGTGCTCGGTTGAACGCATTCGAGCGAACAGGCGATGGCCTGAACCGCATCCTGTACGAACGTCAAATCGATCAGGTTTTCACCATCACCGATTTGCGGCAATCGCCGTGCTCGAGCCGCAGAAATGATTCTGGGCAACAAAGCCCGATCATCCGGACCGTAAATTGCTTTTGGTCGCAAGACGATCAACTCGAGTTTGGATCGCGCCTCGAGCACCAGTTCTTCGGCCAGTTTTTTTGAAAGCGCGTAATGCGAAGAAAACGTCTTTGGATACGGCGCGTCGTCACGCTCGAGCAGATGATCGCGGCCTGTGAAAATCACGGCCGGTGACGAGATGTGAACCAAACGATGCACGCCGGATTGCACGCAAGCCTCAAGCACGTTTCGCGTACCCGTGACATTGACCGCCATGAACTCCTCGAGTTTGCCCCAAGGACTTGAGAGTGCGCCAGCGTGAACGACCGCATCCATTCCAGAGCAGGCACGAAGGACTGAATCCGCATCACGTAGGTCGCCCCGAAACTGCTCAGCGTCCGCAATTGAAAACCTGGAGAAATCACGTCCAAACGCACGTATAACTTGACCTCGAGCCAGCAGTTCACGGCAGGTGTGAACCCCCAAGAACCCTGTTGCGCCTGTGACCAGAACCCTCACACGAGCAGGTTAGCACCCGTCACAGGCCAAACCTCGAGATAAGTGGAATGGCGACCCGGCGCATCAAGAATTCGAGCAAGGCCCAAACGAAACGCCGATGCAAAGGAAGATGTTTTGTGTAAACAGCCGTGTATTCAATTGCGCTGCTTGCACCACGAGAACGTTTGAATTTCGCCACGCCGCTCGAGGCATGAACTTGCAAGCCGCGCCGTTCAGCCTCGAGCACTAGGAATGCTGTCAGCATTCGGTACAATCCAGTCTCGAGCGGAAGTTGCGTGTCATACCCCACGATGGGCGTGGTCAGCGCATCACGTCGTTGGTAGAACGCGAGGGTGCCATCAATGCGGTTGTCCTTTTCGACCACGAAAACTTCGAGCCAACCCGTCTTGAGTCCAAGCTCGAGAAATTTTTGCGTGAACTGTGGGTTCTGATACGAGTATTTTTCCAAGTACAACAATCCATACAGTTCGCAGACGCGCTCGAGTTCTTCGGAAGTTGGCTGCTCGAGTTTTCGGATTGTGTAACCGCTGGAGTTTAGGAGTTTCACGTCACGTTTGAAATCGACTTTGCGTTTGAAATCACCGCTCGTCGCATCAACAAACAACACGCTTCGGGCCGGAACCAAACGATAACCGCACTCGAGCAGGAACTCTGGAAGCTGTGAACCACGGTATGAATGAACCGAACGAAATGCGATGACGTGGTTCGGGAATTGATGCTCGAGCAGTTTGGTAATGGATCGGATTTGGGTCAACTCGAGGTTTGGGTGGATGTTGGTCGAGACGAAACCATTGTTGACATGAACGATCTTATCCACCCTACCCCAAAGTAGAAGTGCTCCCAAGCCGTCAAGCAGAACACTCAAGAACCGCTCGAAGTTCGGTTGCTCGAGTTCGCGTAGTTCTTCTTTCGCATACGTTACATAGTGCGAAAAAGGGGAGACGACATACGAATTTTCCGACTCGCCATGATTCACCGTAACGGGTAAAATCTTGTCCTTCAGCCTGAGTGCCATCAGTTTTGTGCGAACATTCTTGACCAATTCGCTCGAGGGAAATCGCATCCATTCAGACAGGACTCGAGACGTCGAATCGTTCTGGGTTTGAGGTAGTGATTCGAGCAGTTCAACTTCAGTAGGCTCGAGCGATCCAACCTCAAACGCTTCGCCATTCCATTCGATATCAGCCGTGCTCGCCTCGAGAGCCGTGCAATTCAATCGACTCGCCTCGCACAGCAATTCGATTGCGGAAGGAATTTGATGCCAAGCTGGACCGGGATCGTCACGGTCAAAGATCAGATCCCGGGTTGAAATCAGATCAGACCACCACTCGAGAAATCGGTTCGCACGGATCGCGCTCGGTAATCCATAGAGCAACATCGGCAACGCAAGCATCGCCCGTTGAGTTCGTACCGGGAAAATTGGAATCTCGAGGTGTTCAAAGTATGCCCGCTCGAGATGGTCTTCAGGCGCAAACAAATGGATTCCACTGGTCGCTCGAGGATTGCATTCGAGCACGTTCAAGCCATCAACCGTCTGAATGAAATCGAATGCGATTTGCCCCGTGAAGTTCGTTTTTGCAACCACGACCCGAGTGACTTCTAACGCTTCTTGGCTTTTCGGATCGTCTTTTGAAACTGACTCGAACATCACGCTCGCGCCGAATCCGGCACGCCAAACGGGACGGTACAAAACGAACGCCTGAACTATTCCGGCTCGAACGATGGCGAACGAACAGAATTCTTGACCCTCGAGAAAATCCTGTGCCAACCAAACTTGATTGATGCTCGGTTCGAGGTTCGGGAGCTTTGCACCAATTTCGAGCACTTGAGTTTTGGCAGCGAACCTCGAGAATGCTGGTTTGAGAATCCGCTTCTTTTCACGTGGTAATTGCTCGAGGTCACGTTTCGATTTCAAAATGCGGGTTCGTGGAAATTGCAATTTCCACGCTCGAGCCAATTCAGCAAACCGGGCTTTGTCATGCAACTCGACCAGGACGTTTGAATCACTGACGAAAAAACGATCCCGCAAGCTCGAGCCTTCAATCATGCCCGAAATCCAGAAGACTTCCTCGCAAGTTGGGATCACCAGATCAATCTGCTCGAGTTCGATGATGCGCTCGAGTTCTTGAATGAATGCAACCGGCTCGAGCCTTGGCTTTGGCACGCTGTAAAACCCAGTGACGAACTTTGAAGCCTGACCCAAATACACCCGAGCACTTTCTGCCACAAAAACCTGATGCCCAGCCGCCGCGAATAATCGAATCAACTCGAGTGTCACGGGTGCTCGAGCACCGGTCAGCAATACGCGCATGTCATAAGGTTCGCGTGACTTTTGAGAGTGACCTCGGCGCGTCTGGATTCAACCCTCGAGCCAACGAGACGTGACCAGCGAACAGGTACGCGGCCAGAATCGCTGGGATCGGGTCGGTCAGGAAATGCCCGGTTGATGGTGTCTCGAGCCTGATGCTGGCCGGAACATCGACGTTGGCATCGCCAATCAGGATCAGTTCGGCCCCTCGAGCGGCGAGGTCACGGTACAGGTCTTGCGTGCCAGCGGCGGCGTCTCGAGATTGGAAGGCCAGCACTGGCAAACCCGATTCGGCCAGAATGATTGGACCGTGGGCGAACTCGGCGGCGCTGAAGGCTTCGGCGTGCAAACGTCCAGTCTCTTTGAGTTTGAGGGCCATTTCGAGTGCCAGTGGAAAATGCACACCTCGAGCCAGTGTGATCATCGTTTCGGCGTAACGGTAGCGTTCGGCACGGTCTCGACAGATTTCTTCAACCTGCAATGCAAGCTCGAGTTTCGTGGGAAGTGCCTCGAGTGCCGCTGTCAACTCGGCGTCACCTTTGTAGGCCGCAATCACTTGTAACGGCGCGACCAGACTCGAGACGAAACTCTTGGTGGCGGCGACTGCCCGTTCCGTTCCGGCCTGCATCGGCAGGACAAATTCGCTGGCGGCCTCGAGTGGAGAATCCGGTGCGTTTATCAGGGCGACTGTGATAGCTCCAGAGGCTCGAGCCTGCGCAAGTACGCCCACAACGTCTGGAGACTGTCCAGATTGCGACACAGCGATCACCAAGGCATCCTCGAGCCGTGGTTTCGCCCCATAGATCGTCACGGTGCTCGGGGTGGCGCTGGCCGTGACCAAACCCAATTGCGTCTCGAGCGCGTACTTGATGAAACTCGAGGCGTGATCGCTGGACCCTCGAGCGACGGTCAGCGCGAAAGCCGGTTTGCGTTCCCGAATCGCTGCGGCGAGCTTCCTCGCAGTTTCCCGGTTGGCCTCGAGCAATCGTTTGACGACGCTCGGAGCCTCACGGACCTCTTGCAACATGATCGGATCGGTCATTCCAGGAGTCTATCGCCAATACGCTTGCAGGGTTCATTGCTATCGATTCGGGGCTAGAATCAGGTCATGCTCGAGTATCACTTGAATTTGAACGATCCGAACTTCATCCGCGATCCGTACCCGACACTCGAGGAAATGCGCGAAGGTCCGAGCGTATTTTTCGATCCGGTTTGGAAGAAGCTCTTTTTCACCCGGCACGGGGACATTGCAGCACTCCTCAAAGACCGACGCTTGGGCCGTTCGATCACGCACATCCTCTCGAGGGATGAACTCGGCTGGCCGCCCGCGAATCCGCGTCAGAAACCGTTCGATGATTTTCAGGCGTTGCACATGCTGGATCGAGAACCGCCGGATCACACTCGCCTGCGCAGTTTGGTGCAACGTGCCTTCACGCAGTCTCGGGTTGAAAATCTGCGCTCGAGAATTGAAGGTATCGTCAATGGCATTTTGGATCGGCTCGAGGCTCGAGCCACGTTTGATGTTCATGCCGATCTTGCCGAACCGTTGCCTGTGTTGGTGATCGCTGAACTGCTCGGCGTGCCGGAACATTACCGGGACAAGTTGCGCCCATGGTCCGCCGACATTGTTAAACTCTACGAACTCGGTTACGGCGATACGGAAATGGATGCCGCATCGAACGCCGTGCTCGAGTTCTCGCAAATGCTGCGCGAATTGGTTGAAGCCCGCAGGCTCGAGCCTCAAGACGATCTGATTTCGGCGCTGGTCGCGGTTGAGGAACAAGGCGAAAAACTGACCGAGGACGAATTGATCGCCAACTGCATTTTGTTCCTGAACGCCGGACACGAGGCGACTGTCAACGGCACGACGAGCGCTGTGCAAGCACTGTGCCGCAATCCGCAGGTGCTCGAGCAATTGGCGCTCGAGGCACAGAACCAACCCAACACCTCGAGCCTGTTCAAAACGAGTATCGAAGAATTCTTGCGCTACGACACGCCATTGCCGATGTTTGAACGTTGGGTGCTTGAGGACATCGAATTTCAGAGTTCGGTTGGACCGATCAAACTCGAGCGAGGTTCAGAAGTCGCGCTGATGTACGCCAGCGGCAACCGCGACCCGCGTAAATTTTCATTGGCCAACGAACTCGTCTTGGATCGTGTGGACAATGCCCATTTGACGTTTGGACTCGGCACGCATTACTGCATTGGGGCACCACTCGCACGGCTCGAGATGCAGGTCGCAATTCATACGCTGTTGAAACGATTCCCAAATCTCAGTCTCGAGCGAGAACCCGAGTACAGTGCTGGCTTCGTGATTCGAGGTTTGAAATCACTGCTGGTCAAAACCGGTTGATGTCAGCGATCCTCGAACCGAGTTGGTAGTGCCTTGAACCCCTGATACAGCGCGAGGTCGTAAGCGATTTTCAACGCGCCGCCGAGCACGAATGGCACATTCCACCAGCCCGCTGTGAACATCATTCCGGTCAGCACCGGCCCAAGCATCGTGCCAAGAAACTTGGCCTGTTGCGTCAATCCCGCCGTGGCGGATCGTTCCTCGGGCGAGACGATGCCCATGACGTAAGCGGTTCGGGCCGGAACATCCATTTGTGAAAGACAGAATCGTGCGATCAACAATGCGATGGCCGTCTCGAGGTTCGGAGCAAATGGAAACAACAACAGAAAAACGTTTGCCGGAATGTGCGTGAAAACCATCGTGTTGACCAAACCGATGCGTTCTGCCAAGCGTGCAGCAATTGGGTTTGAGAACGCTGCGACCAGATTCGTCGCAAAGAATATCCCGCCGAGCGTTGCGGGATTGACACCGTACCGACGCTCGAGCCAGTAGACGGTCAAGCCTTGCATCACGAGTGAACTACCGAAGGAATCGATCATGAACAACGCGCAGAGTCGAAGGACCACGGCTCGAGATTTGTTTAATCCAACTTTGATTTCGCTCGAGACTTTCTTGAGTTCGATACTTGGACTCAACCTCGAAAACAGAACGCCGAGAATCCCGCCAGTGATCGCATACGCCACGAGCACAATCTGATACGCCTCGAGTTTGTTTCCGTTTTGCGCGTGCCAAGTTTGCACCATCCAACCCGCACTGAGCGCTCCAAATGCCGTGGCGAGCGAACCGGTCATTTGATACCAACCGAACAGGCGGGTGCGGCCCGTAGAACTCGAGACTTCGCTCAGACTTGCCTGCTCGAGTGCTTGGAAAGGACCAACCTCGTTTCCATTGGGCGAGATCGTGCCGATGATCGCGGTCAGGATCAGCAGCGTAATGTTGCTGGTGAAGGCGAATCCCAATCCGGCAATCCCAATCAGGGCAGAGGAGACGAGCAAGAGTTTTCGCCGTCCGAATCGGTCTGCGATTTGCGTCACACCAATCGAGATCAGCGCGTCGCCTGCGAGTGCAAGCGTGAACATCCATCCGATCAAACTCGAGGAGAATCCGCGCTCGCCGAGGTAAAGTGCGATGACGATGCTGATCGCTCCGAAGCCGTACATGCGCACGGCTCGGGTGGCGAACAGGATCGTGGTGTCAGTCATGTCGGGTCAGTCAATGCTCGAGTTCGTTGTGAACGATCTGGCCGCGCACGATGGTCACTTGCGGCCAAGCGAATAAGACCTCGCTCATCCACGGGCTGTCAAAACTGGCTTTGGTGGCGGGCGGATGACCAACGTAATCCACGGTCCTCGAGAATTCTGGATCGAACAAAACCAAGTCTGCTGGTGCGCCAACCTCGAGTTTGGGTTCTGCAATACCAAGCACTTTGGCTGGACCGGTCGTGAGGAGTTCGATCAACTTCTCGAGTTTGAGTTTTCCGGTCTTGACGAAGCGTGTGTATAGCAACGGGAAACACTCTTCAATGTTGGCGATACCAAACGGAGCCTCGAGAAAATCTTTTTCTTTTTCCGCCTTCGTGTGCGGCGCGTGATCCGTGCCGAGGCAATCGACCGTGCCATCGAGAATGCCCTCGAGCAGAGCGTCGCAATCTGATTGTGTGCGCAATGGCGGCGCAACTTTCAACAGCGGTTTGCAAAAGAAGCGTTCCATCTCGAGCATGGCATCCGTCAAAGTCAAATGGTGTGGCCCAACCTCGCAAGTCACATTCACGCCGCGTGCCTTCGCCTCCCGCACCAGTTGCAATCCTCGAGCCGTGCTGAGGTGTTGTACGTGCAATCTCGCGCCGGTCATGGCGCAGATTTCCAAATCCCGAGCGATACGTGCGGCCTCTGCCGCCACCGGATTTCCGGGCAGTCCAAGGCGTTCTGAGGTCGCGCCCTCGTTCATCACCCCGTCGCCGCGCAGGGTGGCGTCTTCGGCGTGAACGCTGACGACCATGCCGAGCGCGTGCGCGTACTCGAGGCCGCGTCGAAGTACATTCGCATCTTCGTTGGTGCGTCCATCATCGGTCAGCATCACTGCGCCAGCCGCCTTCAATGCCGCCGCATCCGCGAGTTGCTTGCCCTGTTGCCCTCGGGTTAATGCCGCCGCAGGCAGCAAACGGGCCTGACCGATTCGTTCGGCCTTGGCGATCAGGCTCGAGACGATTTCTGGATTGTCTATCACGGGGTTCGTGTTCGGCATGCAAACAACACTTCCGTACCCGCCACGTGCGGCGGCAGTCAATCCACTACTGAGGTCTTCTTTGACTTCCTGTCCCGGTTCGCGCAGGTGAGCGTGTGGGTCAATGAACGCGACGGATAGCAGCATTTTCGAGGCGTCTATCGTTTTTTCAGCCTCGAGTCCCAGGTCGAACCCTTCGATCAATCCATCCTTAATGTATACATCTCGAGCCTTCGTTTCGCCGATGGCTCGAGCATTTTTGATGACGATTCTGTTTGACATATTCGGCCTCACTTTTTCCCAACGAGCAGGTGATAGAGAACTGCCATGCGCACGGGTTGCCCGAGTTCAACCTGTTTCAAGATCAGGCTGCGTGGCCCATCCGCCAGGATTCCCTCGAGTTCGATGTCACGGTTCATCGGGCCGGGATGCAAGACCATGGCGTTCGGTGCAGCCTTTTTCAGGTTCCTCGAGTTGACTTGATACGTTTGCTGATACTCGCTCAGGCTGGGAATGTAACCGCTGCCCATGCGTTCGTGTTGCAATCGCAAGGCCATGACCGCGTTCGCACCCTCGAGTGCTTCGTCCATGTTCGTTGTCACCGTCACGCCGTCCGCCTCGAGTTCGCGTGGCAAGAGTGTGCTCGGGCCGCACAATCGTACTTTCACTCCGAGCCGTGGCAACAGTTCCGCGTTGGAACGTGCAACCCGCGAGTGACGCACGTCACCGATGATCGCCACCTCGAGTCCTTCAAGTGAACCGAATTGTTTTTGCAGCGTAAACGCATCCAGCAACGCTTGTGTCGGATGCGCCCGCCGTCCATCGCCCGCGTTGATCACGTGCGCTTTCGTCCAATCCGCCACGCGATGTGGCGCACCCGATGCCTCGTGGCGCACGATGAAGCAATCAATTTTGTACTGCTCGAGCGTTTCCACCGTGTCCTTCAGGCTTTCACCTTTGGCGGTGCTCGAGGTTGCGGCGGCGAAGGTCACGACATCGGCACTCATGCGTCGTGCGGCAATCTCGAAGCTCAAACGGGTGCGGGTCGAATTCTCGAAAAATGCTGTGCAGACTGTGTAGCCCTGCAACGCCGGAACTTTTTTGACCGGACGCTCGAGCACCTCGCGCATGATTTCGCTGGTCTCGAGGATGCTTTCCAGTGCGCTTCTATCCCAGCCTTTGAAGTCGAGTAGGTGTTTCATCGTGAACCTCGAACAATCTCTTGTAGGGGCGATCCCTGTGATCGCCCGCGCCAGAAACTCGATTGGAACCTCGAGATTGCGGGGTGGGGCGAGACAATAAAAAAATGCCTCCCAAAAAATACAGGAGGCTCGAGCAATTCAGAAAATTCGTGTTTCATTTTGGTACTCATTGCGCGACCTCCCAGAGTTCCACGGCATCCTCGCCGTCAGACTCGAGCAGTTTGACTTTGACGATTTCGGCCTTGCTGGTCGGCAGGTTCTTGCCGACAAAATCGGCCCGGATTGGCAGTTCGCGATGGCCGCGATCCACCAGCACGGCCAGTTGAATGTTCGCCGGTCTGCCTAAGTCGATCAGTGCATCCAGTGCGGCTCGAGCCGTGCGGCCCGTGTAGAGCACGTCATCGACGAGCACAACGCGCATGCTGGCGATGTCGAATGGCACTTCGGTTTTACGCACGACGGCTTGTAAGCCAACCTCGGAAAGATCATCGCGGTAGAGCGTGATGTCCAGTTTGCCGCTCGGCACGGTCACACCCTCGAGTTCGGTGATTCTGGCGGCGATTCTGGCGGCGAGCGGAATGCCTCGCGTGTGAACGCCGACCACGGCGAGGTGGTCTGCGCCTTTGTTGCGTTCGATGATCTCGTGTGCAATTCGGGTGATGGCGCGGCGAATCTCGTCGGGTTCGAGCAGTCGGGCTTTGAACTCGAGTTTGCTCATGCGCTCACCCCTGGATCGTTCACCGAGTTGTGCGGTGCGAGATGCAAAAAAAAGTCCCCTACGCGGCGGCGCGGGGTGTGATGTTTGATCTTCATATGAGCCTCCTTCCCAACCTCACGGGGTTGGCTTCAAGGTGGCTCGAGTGTATCCCGTGGCGGAGGTTTGGAGCAAGCGATTTGAGGCTTTAAGCACGGCAACTGTAAAGTCGCTGGCTCGAGCTATTTGGGTTCAATTTGTTGTTCTGGCGAGGGTGAACACAGGGTTTCTTGACCCTAGACCAGCACCTAAGTGTCTCCAAGTTAAAACTTAGATTATCGATTGGCTGCTCGAGAATTTCAAGTCGTTCTGGACGGGGTTTTCGTGATCTAAGATTTTAACATAGCGTACATCCAAAACCAGGATGTACTTAACGGGCTTTGGTCGCTCGCCCCTACGAGAAACCGTGTTTTGTAAGGCGAACTCCATGTTCGCCCTCGAAGCGAGGATCAATCCAAGCCCATTTTCAGACCAATCCTGATTTTGCGGTTGCCCTGCGGCTTCAAGTCTCGGGCCTCGAGACAGATTGCTCGAGGCCCGAAAAGGAGTTGAAGAATTTTTAGCTGGACGCGTTTATTTCGGGCAGCACTCGCTCGGTGGTGTCTGGTTCGGATCGCCCCAGAAGGTGCGTTCGTCAAACTTCCAATCCAGCCGCACGTAGAATCCCTGTTGCGTGTTCAGCGTGCCCAGCCCGTCAAAGCCAAGGAAGTTGTATCCCGCTGAGACCACCAAGTTCGTGATCAGTTTGAAATTCACCTCGAGCCCGAGCGATGTTTTGCTGGTGTTGGTGCTCGGTTGCGAAAGGAACGCGGCGTTTGCGCTGATGCCCAAGGGATCGGTGATGAACCACGTGCCACCGGCATTGACTTGGTACGTGAAGACCTCGAGTGCCCATTTGTAGGCGGCTCCGCCTCGCACGGAAAAGTATTCGTTGGGGCTGAAATTCGTTTGCAATTCGCCCTCGAGACTGGCGTCGCCGGATGTGCTTGCGCCGGGCACGTACAGTCCCAACCTGAGCGAGTGGTTGGTCAGCGCGGTCCATTGTTCGCCACGGTACGCGCCCGCCAGACTGAACTTCGTGCCTTCACCGTCCGGGCCGTTGGTGTACTCGAGGCTTGGGCTGATCAAGAGTGGTGTCGGGCCGGTGATCGGTTGCAGCACGCCGCCGAAGGTGTAGACCTGTTTGAGTCCACGTTCGGAGAGGTTGTATTGGGCTCGAGCACTGGCGCGTGTGGTGTCCACGGCGAGGTTCAGGCCGACGTTCAGGCCGAGGGTTGAGGTTTGGTTGAATGGCGTGGCGTATTCCGCGCCGAGTTGTGCGTTCAGGTTTGGGGTGATTGGAATGTTGGTGTCCACGCCGATTCGGGCGCGTCCGGCTTGACCGCCCTCGTTGGGCAGTTCGTAACTCGCGGACAGGTTGGTGTTGCCCAATCGACCTTTGAAGCCCAGGCTTCCGGCGTTGCCCGTGTTGTACGTCCAGGTATCACGGAACTCGAGCGTGAATTCTTGTGTGATCGCATAGGCGATGGTGAAGACAGTTTGTCCGCTGGTTCCGCCTGTGATCGGCACCCGTTGCTCGAGGCCAAAACGGAACGGATCGAGCGGTACGAGCAGGCTGGCGACGGCGTAGGCGTCCGGGTTGGACGAGTTGCTGATCCGTCCCAAAACACCCAGTCCAAGTTTGAAGCCACCAAAGTCGTTGCGCAGGTCGGCGCGTCCATCAAGGCTCATGTTCAATGGCGCAATGTACCGCTGGCTAAGTGCGCTGCTGGCACTGAACTCGAGCGTTGGCGAAATCTTCCAGTTCGCAGAGAGGGTGGCGGCGCGTCCCGCATCCGGTTTGTTTGGACCTTCAAAGCCAATTTGGATGTCCTGGTAATGCGCGTTTACGTTGAAAGCTGGTGTGCTGTACCCCGCGTCACCGTTGAGCCCCAGTGCGCCACTCCAGGCCGCCTCGAGGTTGAGCTTGTAGCTGCTGGCTGCCTTCGGATCGCTGGCATAACCCAAGCCGAGCGCGAACAGGATCGGTTTGCCCGCACTGTATTCGAGGACTGTGGCTTTCACACCGAAGCTGCCCTGCGTTTGGTCTGCGTTCGGCACTGCAAACTCGAGGTTGCCTTGCGCTCCGGCCCGGAATTCGAGCGGCAGGTCGCTGGCTTCGCTGGCGTATTCGACCACCAGGTATTGCAGGTTGCCGTTTTCGTCGGTGCGGTTCAAGGCTTTTTGCAGCAGGATCACGCCGGAAAGCGTGTCGATCGTGTATTCGCTCAGGCGTTCGAGTTGGCGTTCGCTGATCTTGATTTCGGGTGCTTTGGCGTCTCGCACGATCAAGAGGATGCGCTCGCTGCCGGGTTTGATCGGTGCGCCCTCGAGTCGGTACAGGCTGGTGCCATCGCCTGGTGAGCCGTAACGATTTTGAATCGTGATGTTGTTGCGGTTCGATTGTGGCACGAGCGCCGCGAAGCTCGTCAGGCGGTAGCTGCTGCTTTGATCCAGGTTGCCGCGCAACAGGCTCGAAAGCCCGTTGAAGCCCGCACCGTAAGCGGATAAGCCACCGTCGAAGCCCGCATCGAAACCACCGTATTGCACGAAGCTCGGGCCGCGCTCGAGACGGATATAGAAACCATC
>JAYURE010000463.1:0-4464 GCA_043756345.1 Deinococcales bacterium
CTTTGACCCGGTTGATGTCCGCCGCCGCGAGCGGCAAACCGGTGTACTCGCCGCGACCAGATTTGAATTCGTCTATGTTGATGTTGATCGATTTGCGAACTCGGAATCCGTTCGGCACGCTCGAGACCGCCTCTGAGCGAAGCGTGCCTAAATCGCTCGGGCTGCTCGAGGTTGAATTGCTCAAGGTTTGATCACTCGAGATTGATGGTGTGCTGCAAGCCACGAAACTTGCGGCAAAAAGTAGAGCGGGAATCAATTTATTCATCACGACCTCCGTGTGACCTGCTGAATAGGACGATGCGGTGTCAGTAACGCCGAATGTTGTCGCAGCTTCAAGCTATGTCGATTTCGTGGCTGTGGTCATGACCCTCGGTCCAGGGTGGTGCGGCCTGACAGCCCTGTCCAATGGTTCAGGGTCTTCATCTTGAACTCACGGTGTTTCAACCACAAAAGCCCGAACGCTTGCCAGACTGAACATCAGCAGTTCTCGAGCTTCGGAGATCCAATGACCCCGGTGACACAGACACAAGACAACCTCAAACCAATCGTTGCTTCGCGCCAGGCGTTTATCGGTCGCGCCTACGAATTGCGTCAACTCGAGGCATGGCTGCAAGAACCGCCACGTCTAATCACGATCACCGGTCCCGCTGGGGTTGGCAAAAGCCGATTGCTGCTCGAGTTGCTGCCTTCACTGACCAGTTTCGATGTTGTCCGCTTGGATGCTGTGCAACTCGGTGCGGGGTTCATGGATCACTTGACGCGGCACTTGACACAGACGGTGTGCGGCTCGAGTCCGAAACCACGATTGCTGATCTTGGATCACCTCGAGTGGCACGATCCGGTCTTTGCGCAATCATTGCAGGATGCCCTGACGCAATCGAACCTGCGGGTACTGGCCGTGTCGCAAGGTCCATTGCACCTGCCTGACGAACGGCGTTTTGAACTCGAGCCTTTGAGCACGCTGGCGGTCGAAGGACCATCCGCTGCGGCAAAACTTTTTGCAATCTTGTCGGGATTAAACCCCAGCGATCCAGTGGTCCAAGCGTTGTGTGAAACCCTTGGCGGGCTGCCGTTGGCACTCGAGATCGCCAGTGCGCAACTCTCGTTCCTGAGCCCATCAGAACTGCTCGAGCACGCGACGGCATTGTTGAACTTGCCGAACCCGCATCCGAACGCGCCGCATCACACGACCTTGCTGCAAGCTATGGAACGCAACCTGATTGGCCTGAACGACCTCGAGCGGTTGGCGCTGGCCTGCCTGAACGAATGCCGAGGTCCGGTTCAAGCACAAAGCTTGATCGCCATGCTCGAGCAACCCGCGATGATTGTGCTGCCCTTGATGCACAAGCTTTGCGAGTTGCATCTGGTCAACCGTGAAATCCAAGCCGATGGCACTTCAAGGTTTGGACTGCCCGCGATGATGCGGCTCTATCATCAGGCATCCTGTCAAGCGACCGAACTGCGTCAACGTCACGCCATTTATTTCACCGAACTGGCGCTTCAAGAATTGCAACCGAGCGTCTACCAAACCGAACAGCGACGCGCCATCGCAGTTCTTAGACTACACCGAAACGACCTTGAGCACGCCCGACAACACTGGATTGACGCCGATGACGGTGATGCCTTTGCCGCGCAGCAACTCGGCAGGCTCAGCATCGGTTACGCGCATGCCATCGCCATCGAATCCGGCAGCGAAGAACGTGCACTGGAGATTCTGAACGACGCGCTCGAGGTGCTGCCCTGCCTGCCGGACGGACCACGTTTTCACCTGCTGCATCAAGCCTCGATGCAGGCGATGCGTCACGAGGATTTCGTGCGGGCATCACGCCTCGCGCAGCATTCCCGCACCGTGGCGCTCGAGGCGAACAACTTGGATTGGATTGTCCTGAGCAACAACCATACTGCCCGAATGCTCGAAATTCTCGAGCGTCCCGATTCAGGCGAACGGTTGCTTCAAGATTCGTTGCAACGCCTGCGAGATCACCCGGAACATCTGGCCAGAGCGACCGCACTGAACATGCTGGCATGGCGAAGTTTGGCGGTTGGTGACACGCCCGAAAGCATCCGCCTGATGCAGCAGGCCCGCAGCATTTTTGAACGTCATAACCAGGGTTTCGAGATCGCTCGAGCCTTGTGCGGTTTGGCCTGCGCCCATTTGCACCTGGGCGAAACCAACCTGGCCCTGACTTTCCTGAACGAATCCCGTCGGGTGCAACGCGAATCGGGCGGGCAGGACGAAAGCGATCTGCTCGAGGTCTTTGCCCGCTGCGAACTGAACCTCGGACAGTATGCCGCCGCCTGGTTGCATCTGCGCAGCGCCATCGAAGACGTTCACGCCCGAGGCCAATGGAACCGTGTGATGCTCTGCCTGACCGGATTCAGTGAAATCCTGATTCGCACCCAGCACCTCGAGCATGCCGCACGGCTGTACGGACACATCGAATTCTTGCGCTGCCGTTACATGTTGCAAGCCACCAACCACTGCAAAGCGCACCTGCATCAGATCGAAACCAGTTTGTCAGAACTTGAACCGGCACGCCTGAACGAATTGCAACGCCAAGGAATGACTTGGACGCATACGCTCGAGGTCATCGACGCACTCGGACAACACCCAGATTTGCAAGCCATCTTTGGACGTCAAACCAATCCCGCCAGCGCCAGCCTGAGCAAACGCCAACTCGAGGTGGTGAACTTGATTCGCGCTGGCCTGACCAACAAACGTATCGCGCAGCATTTGAACCTGACCGAACGCACCGTTAAATTTCACATCACCGAGGCATTCAACAAACTCGGTGTTAGCAACCGCGTGCAAGCATTGCGGGCGCTCGAGCCGACACTTGATTCTCAGACCTGAATGTTGAATAGGGAAAAGTAAATCCCCAATACCTCGAGCATCTTGTCCTTACTTTCCTCTTGATCCCAAGACGCACCTTCTTGCCGCCAAACCAGCACCTCACGGGCTTGCGGCGCTACCGGGCGGGATCGCCTCTTTTACCTTTCGTCTTTTACCTTGCTTTTTACAACCGTGTGAGCAATCGATCCGCCGTGTACGTCACGAACCCAAACGCTTTTGCGGTCGCCTGAGCGAAGGACTCAAGTTCACGCGAATCGGTGTAATCGAGCGACCACAATGCCAACTCCCAACGGCGACCCAAATCCCGCAATTGCTGCGCGACCTGCAAATTGACCTCGAGCGTTTCATCTGTGACTCGAGCATAGTTGACCAGTTTACCCTCGAGCGTCCAAGTGGTTGAGAGCGACTCGAAGACCACGCCATCGACCAAATCCTGAACGCTTGGCAGCAACTCGAACCCACGGTTGAGCATGATCGGTGCTCCAGGCCAGCGCGTGCGCAAGTCACGAATGATCTTCGTCAATGCCCGCCGATCAGCCTGGGAATTGCGATCTATCGTGTCCAAAAAGAAGCCATGAAATCCCATCTCGAGCGCGAGTTTCGCCCGTTCAAACAAGGTGCGGTTCCAACCCGGATGCGTCAGCGTGACAACCACGCCACCCCAAACCGGATTGAGCACCACCTCTCCCGTGATTTCGCGCAAAGCCCATTCCGGCTCGAACTCGTTCGGCTCGAGCCAGTCCCGCTCGAATCCTTCCGTGAATTCGCTCGAGTCCTCACCGACTGATAAATACGCCAACGTGACCGTGCCAGCCGCGACCAATTGCCGCACGTTTGCCTCCGATTGCTTGTGCGGCGCAAGGATTACGGCATCGAAGCCCGACAATTTCTCGAGCCCATCCTCGCCGTAATAGCAGGCGAAATTTTTGGCGTTGCGCACCGCTTTGCGAATCAAGTTCAAAAGCAACCTCGAGAAAAAATCCGAGTGGAAAGTTCAGTCTCGAGTTTTGAGGTTTCGACTTTGGTTTTTCTTTTCACTTTGAACTTTCTTGTTCACAAGACAGTACCTGACGGACTGTTCGCGCTTCCATTTTCATCTGGCCGTCAGTGTTTGAAATGCCTCGAGCCGGTAAACACCATCGCCACGCCGAGTTCGTCACAGGCGGCGATCACTTCCGCATCGCGTTTGGCTCCGCCGGGTTGAATGATCGCTTTCACGCCAGCGTTTGCGGCGACCCGTGCCACATCATCGAACGGAAAGAACGCTTCGCTCGAGAGGACCGCACCGGTTGCCCGATCACCCGAGTTGGCAATGGCGCGTTCTGCTGCCCAAATCCTCGAGACTGCACCGGAACCCAGCCCGACCGTTTCACCATTTTTGGCGAGCACGATGTTGTTGCTGCGGGCGTGCTTGCCGACCTTCCAGGCAAACTCGAGGTCCGCCCATTGTTCGGGAGTTGGTTGGGTTTTGGTGACAACCTCCGGGCATAAATCGTCCCAGGCTCGAGCGTCACGGTCTTGAACCAGGAAGCCACCAGCGATCTGTTTGTATTCGAGGTGCGATTTGTTCTGCGGTCCGGCCTCGAGCACGCGCAAATCTGGTTTCTTGG
>JAYURE010000464.1:0-1651 GCA_043756345.1 Deinococcales bacterium
CAGCATTCCGGCCTTGAAAAAACTGGTCTCGAGCGGCAAGCGCCTGGTCGCGTACATCACGGTTGGAGAATCGGACGGACCATCGCTTGGATTGCCCAAAGAATGGGTGCTCGGCAAGAACGAAAATTGGGGCTCGAAATTTGTCGATGCCAACCAAATCGGCTGGCAAGACCGGGTGCTCGAGCGGGCCACAGATATCATGTCGTTCGGCTTCAGCGGTTTTTTTCTCGACACGCTCGACACCGTGGATTTGTTTCCGAAAACCAAACCCGGCATGATCCGCATTGTTGAACGGCTGCGCGAAAAATTTCCAAACGCCGTGATCGTGCAAAACCGTGGTTTCGCCGTGCTGTTAGAGACCAGCAAACTGATCGATGCCGTGATGTTCGAGGATTACAGCACCAGTTACAACTTCGAGACGCAAAAGTATCTCTCGAGTGATGGCGATAGCGTGATGCCGTTGATGCAAAAAATGTTGCAAAACGGTGTGAAAGTGCTCGCGCTCGATTACGCAGACGATCCCAAACTGCGCCGCCGAGCCATTGAACGTGCCAAAGCCGCCGGGTTTCTGCCGTTCGTGACCAACATCAGTTTGAACACGCTCGAGTCCCGCGCCAATCAAGAGGCCGAACAACAGGTCAGACCATGAATGCGAAACAGATGGGCACCACATCAACGCCACGTGCACGAGGTCGAACCCTTCGCAGCGAAGAAGCCCTCTGGGGCTGGCTGCTGATCCTGCCGAGCGTGATCGGAATCATTGTCTTCGGCATCATTCCAATTGTCGGATCGTTCGGCGTGTCATTCACGAATTGGACCGGCATCTCGCAACCCAAATTCAACGGCCTGACCAACTACGCTCGAGCCATCGGTGATGAACGCGCCCTGCAATACTCGCTGCAAACCCTGGTTTTCACCGCCGTCGCCGTGCCGCTCGGATTGATCGTTTCGCTCGGCTTGGCGGCGATGATTCACAACGTCAAATCCAACCTCGGCAAAGGATTTTTTCGCACGCTCTACTACCTGCCGATGGTCACGGCTGGTGTCGCCACGGCGCTCCTGTTCAAATCATTGTTCACTTGGATGGGCGTGAACTGGCTGTCCCGACCCGACACGGTGCTGCCGACCGTCGCCTTCTTCAGCGTTTGGCAGGGTGCGGGCGCAAGCATGATTCTCTTCCTGGCGGCACTTTCAAACGTGCCTCGAGAACTCTACGAGGCCGCGCAAATTGACGGCGCAAAACCCTGGCATTTGTTTCGTTACATCACCCTGCCGATGGTCAGCCCAACGATCTTTCTGGTGCTGGTGCTCGGCTTGATTGCCGGATTGCAAGTCTTTGAAACCATCCTCTTCATGACCCGAGGCGGCGAACCCGGAGACTCGAGTGTCAGCATCGCGCTTTATATTTACCGAACGGCCTTCAAGTATTTCCGCATGGGGTACGCCACCGCGCTCTCGTGGTTGCTGGCCGTGGTGCTGATCGTGCTGCTGGTTGTGCAATGGCGAATGCAAAAGAGGTGGGTGCATTATGACTAAAGCCCCGATCACGCAGGCTCCAAGTATCACGCCGAGAACACCAATCTCGAGCGCCCAAGTTCTCCTGTGGCTCGGACTCGGCATTGGCGGGCTGGTAATTGCAATCCCATTCCTG
>JAYURE010000465.1:0-4463 GCA_043756345.1 Deinococcales bacterium
CACGTGCCAAGCGAGGCTGCCCTGTGGTGCCGTCATCTGTTTGCTTTCGTACATGCCGTGCGAGGCTCGAGCGCTCAGGGTTCCGTCAGGCTCGAGCAGCAGCACAATCGCGTGCCAGGAACGCATCAATCGCATGGTTTCAAAGACCAGTCGTTGCGCGATTTCGCCGCTGTCGTGCGCGTCCCGTAAGGCTCGGGTGATCGATTCGAAGACTTCAAATTCGCGGATTTTCAGGTCAATGATCGGTGTGTCAATGCTGTTTTGTGGGTCGAAAGGGTTGGCTGACATGAGAGGTCCTTCTCGAGCGTTTTCAGCACACATCGGGTGGTTGTGCGCGGGAATGGGCAATACGATTCACGCGATTCGCGCCATGCGAATCGCTGATGGGTCTTCTGAAGGCTCACTTTGCTGGGGGACAGTGAAGCATGAATGAATTCGGTTGAAAGTAAGGCAGTCATATGTCTGGGTGGACTCTGGGAAGGGTTGAAGGTTTGGGCCAGAGTCGAGTCTGTCCGAAATTTGATGTTTCAGATTCAGTGCCGGAGTTGTTTCGGCCTGAGATTCAATTCTCGAGCATTCTTGTAAATCCAGGCTCGGGTTTTTATTTGATGAACAGTCGCTCGAAGGCAACGAAATGCACGGGGTCCACGAAATCGTAGGCTTGTCCGTTCAGGCGGGCGCTGTGCATGGTGTGTCGGGTTGCGTGCGTCAGCGGCACCCATGGGGCTTGTTGCATCAGGCGGGCGAACAATTTTTGGTACTCAAGGGCGCGGGTTTCGCGTTGTGTGGGTGCGGCCATCTGGTCGGCTTTGCTGGCGAGTTGATCGAAGAATTTGCTGCACGCGAATGACCAGTTGTACTCGCCATGCGTGGAGCTTCGGCAGGACAGGATTGGCCAGTAAAAATCGGATGGATCTGGAAAATCTTGCACCCAGTACGACAGCACGAGCGGCACGGTTTTGGGTGTGCCTGCCAGTTCGATCAGTTTGGCTTGATCGAGCGCTTTGATGGTGATGCGAATGCCGATTTTTGCAAGGTCTGTTTGGATGCTTTTGGCAATCTGCGGGTTGGGTTCGGTGGCGAACGTGTACAGCGTGCTCGAGAATCCTTTTTCAAGCCCAGCCTGTTTCAACAAAGTTCGGGCGAGTGCCGGATCGTAGTTGTACCCTTGGTATTTCGGGTCGTGTCCGGGAATGGTTGGTGGCAGGATTTGTTGGGCGATCACGCCACGTCCAGCGTCAACCTCGAGGATTTTACTTTTGTTGATCGCGTGATTGAGCGCCTGTCTGACCAGCAGGTTGTTGAACGGTGGCATGGCCGTGTTGATGCCGAGGTAACGCACTTGTCCATCCGGGTGGCTGGCGATCAGTGCGTTCAACTTCGGATCGTTTTGTGATTGTAAGAATTCCTTGGCAGGAATCGGATCGCCGAGCAGATCCACCTCGCCGCGTTTCAAGGCGGCGAACGCGGCGCTCTGATCAAGTCCAAGTTTGGCTGTGACCCGCTCGAGTTTTGGAATGTCTTTGCGAAAGTAATTCGGGTTGCGCACGAACACGGCCTGTTTGCCCGCCTGTCGGGACTCGAGGATGAACGGGCCGCTGCCGATGGGTTGGTAGGCAAATTCGGGTTTGGTTTGTTCGACCGCTTCGCGTGGCACGATGAACGTGAAATTCATTGCCATGACGTTCAGGAAGGCGGCGTTTGGTTCGTTCAGTCGAATTTTGACCGTGCCCGCGTCGGGCGTTTCGATGCCGCTAACCTGCAAATCGCGGCCCTCACGGAATGTTTTGCTGCCAGCAATGCCATTCAGAAAATTTGCGCCTGGACTTTTGATGATCGGGTTCAGCGCCCGCTCGAGGCTGTATTTGACATCTTTGGCGACCAGTTTGCGACCGTTCGTAAAACGCACATCGGAGCGTAATTTGAAGGTGAAGGTCCGTCCGTCACTCGAGACGTTCGGCAGGCTTGCGGCGATGCGTGGCTCGAGTTGGCTGGTGCCGGGTTTGTAATCCAGGAGGCCATCGAAGATCATTTTGATGGTTGCCCAGTTTTGCGGGTCGTACCCGAGCGCTGGATCGAGCGTTACGAAATCGTCCTTGTACGCCACGACCATGCTTTTTGAGGCCAGGTTGCTGTTTGAGTTCCCAGTTTGGGTGCTGGCAGTCCCGGCAATCACGACCGTTATGGCGAACAGGCTCAGGGCTCGAATCCATCCATGTGCTCGGTTTTGATTTCGCATGTTGGGCCTCGAGTTCATTGCTTCATGTCTATCGTGATCGGCCTTGAATTGCACCTGAACACCATAAAACCCTGAAATGCACTTTTTGTCACGCCTCTGAAGACTGTTGCCGATCTGTTGCCGATCTGTTGCCGATCTGTTGCCGATCTGTTTCAGTCATGCTACTCACGGACAGACTATGATCCCACGATGCGATTGCTAATCCTTGAGGATGATCCCGGAATTCGTGGCCCGCTGGTCGCCAGCCTCCGCGAGAACGGCTTCGCAACCGACGAGGCTGCACGCACTTATGAGGCCGAAGGCATGGTTCAAGCCTACCCTTACGATGCCTTGATTGTGGATGTTCGCCTGCCCGATGGCGAGAATGCCGGATTTGAATTCGTGCAAAACCTGCGTGCTCGAGGTGATCAAACGCCCGTCTTGTTCCTAACTGCCCGTGACACCATGGATGACCGCATCACCGGCATGGACGCTGGCGGTGGCGCGTACCTGATCAAACCCTTCCAAATCGCCGAGGTTCGCGCCTGGTTGCACGCCCTCTTGCGCCGCAGCGTGCCGACCCGATCTGTGCCGCTCGAGCGGGGCCGTTTGCGCATCGATTGGAACGCCCGCACCGTCAGCATCGATGGCTCGAGCGTGCACCTGACCGCCAAAGAGTACGGCATCCTCGAGTTGCTCGCCTCGCATCCGGGGCATTTGTTCACCCGTGAAGAAATCATCGAGCGCGTTTGGGATGCGAACTTCAATGCCGAATCGAACATCATCGAGGTTTACGTTAAAAACATTCGGCGAAAACTTGGCGAGAAAATCATTGATAACCTCAAAGGTTTCGGCTATCGCTTCCCGGCAGATACTTCAACCGGAACCCTTGCATGAGCCTGCGCAACACGATCACCTTTTACTCGAGCCTGATCACCCTGTTGGCCCTGGCAGGTTTTGGCATCATCGCCAGTGCTGTGCTCAATCAGGCCCGAATTGATGATTTGCGCCAAGGCATCGAACTTCGGGCAAACGCTGCACTCGAGGCCGCCCTGAGTGCCACCGAGGACAGTTTGCCGGTGTTTGATACGATCACCATTTTGGCAAGTGGTTCAAAAGCCGCATGGGTCTATGTTGATGGGCGGCTCGTCTGGAATGGTGGCGATGCGACCGCACCAGAACTGCCCGATCCAGAATTCATTCAAGGCACAACCGAAAAGCACGCCTGCGAGTGCGGCAATTGGTACGTTTACGGTTTGCGTCACGCCGATCTGGTCGTGCAAGTCGGAGAACCGCTCGAGCCGATCCACAAGACCTTGCAACTTTTTGCCCGCACCGCCCTCGGTGTTGGCTTGAGCGCAGCGGTCCTCGCCGGATTGCTGACCGTGCTGATGGTAAACAGAACCACCCATCCGCTCAAACAACTGACCGAACGTGTCGAACACCTCGAAACCCACAGTCCCGTGCCCGGATTGCAACGTCAAGACGAGGTCGGCAAACTCGCCCGCGCCCTCGATGTCAGCCTTGAAACTCTGCGTGACACCCGAATGCTCGAGCAACGTTTCCTCGCCAACGCCTCACACGAATTGCGAGGCCCTGTCACCGCACTCGCCACCGACCTCGAACACACCCTCGAACGAAACCGCCCACCGCTCGAGGATCGCGCCGCCCTGACCCGCATGCAACGCACCGTTCAATACCTGCAAGACCTCTGTAACAACCTGCTCGCCCTCAGCCACTCGAGCCTGACCGCCCCAATCCACAAAGACCTGGATTTACTGCCGCTCGCCTCCGACGTCGTGGACCGCCTGATGCCCCTCGCTGCTGCCAAAGGCATGTCCATCGATATGGATGGTCTGCCCGCAACCATGCAGGGCGACCGTGTACTCCTGACCCGCCTGGTCGAAAACCTCGTTGGAAACGCCATCAAGTACACCATCAAAGGTTCAATCCGAATCGATGTCCGAATCCATGGCGACAACATGGTCGCCCTAACCGTCGAAGACACCGGCATCGGCATTCCCGCCGACAAACTCGAAGCCATCTTCCAACCCTTCAATCGGGCCAACCTCGAGCACCGAGACGGTTTCGGCCTAGGCCTCGCCGTCGTTGAAAGCGTCGTTGAAGCCCACGCAGGCCGAACCGAAATCACCAGTCAAGTCAACCAAGGCACCAAAGTCACGGACCTTGCCGGTCTCCTGCACGTAGTTGATGGTGCCGAAGGGGCAGGCGATGGTGCAGACCT
>JAYURE010000466.1:0-4458 GCA_043756345.1 Deinococcales bacterium
GTCGCGGCGGAGACGCCGGAGAAGATCCGCTACCATCCCGTGGACACGCGCTACGGGCTGCGCCCCTACGAGGCGATGCAGCTCGCGTTCTTCCTGTACTCGGACGTGAAGCAGGCGCGCGCCGCGGCGAAGATCATGGGCCAGCTGTACGAGGCGTTCATCGACAGCGGCTGCTCGCTCGCCGAGATCAACCCGCTGGTCGTGACCACGCAAGGCGACATCATCGCTGCCGATGCGAAAATGGACATCGACGACAACGCCATGATGCGCCACAAAGATTTGGAAGCGTACCGCGAAGTTGAAGCAGAACATCCGCTCGAGATTGAAGCCAAAGCCTTCGGGTTTGCATACGTCAAACTCGACGGGCACATCGGCGTGATCGGCAACGGCGCAGGACTCGTCATGACCAGCCTCGATGTCGTGGCTCGGGTCGGCGGAAAAGCCGCGAACTTCCTGGACATCGGCGGTGGCGCGAAAGCCGAAGTGGTCTACAACGCCGTCAAACTCGTCTGCAAAGACCCAGACGTGAAGGGCATCCTGATCAACATTTTCGGCGGCATCACCCGCGCCGACGAGGTCGCCAAAGGCGTAATTCGCGCACTCGAGGAGGGCATTCTGACCAAACCGCTCGCCATGCGCGTCGCCGGAACCGCCGTCGAAGAGGCCAACGAGTTGTTAAAAGACAAACCGATCAACATTTACCCCACCATGATGGAAGCCGCAACCGCCGTCGTGAAGGAGGCGAGCGCATGAGCATCCTCGTTAACAAAAACACCAACGTTCTCGTGCAAGGCGGCACCGGCAGCGAAGGCCGATTCCACAGCGAAAAAATGCTCGAATACGGCACCAACGTCCTCGCCATTTCCACACCGGGCAAAGGCGGCCAAAGCCTCGAAATTCACGGCAAGAACATTCCGGTTTACAACAGCGTGTTTGAGGCCAAAGCCGCACACCCCGAACTGAACGCCAGCATCATCTTCGTGCCGCCAGCCGCCGCACCAGATGCGACGCTCGAGGCGGCACACGCAGGCATTCCGCTGGTGGTCAACATCGCCGAAGGCATGCCCGTGTTCGACATGATGAAAGTCGTGCGCGAAATCAAAGACATGGCCAACGTCGGCAAGCACGTCCGCTTGATCGGTGGCAACTGCCCCGGACTGATCACACCCGGCGAATGCAAAATGGGCATCATGCCCGCCAGCACCTTCATGGCCGGGCGCGTCGGCATGATCTCGAGGTCCGGCACGCTGACCTACGAGGCCAGCCAAATGCTCAAAGACGCGGGCATTGGATGCAGCACCGTGGTCGGCATCGGCGGCGACCCGATGATCGGCACGACCTTCATTGACCTGCTGCCACAGTTCAACGAAGATCCCGACACCGATGCCGTCGTCATGATCGGCGAGATCGGTGGGGCCGACGAAGAAAACGCCGCCGAATGGATCGCCAAGCACATGAAAAAACCCGTAATCGCCTTCATCTCGGGACGCACCGCACCGAAAGGCAAACGCATGGGCCACGCTGGGGCGTTGATCATGGGCAACGTTGGCACGGCAGAAAGCAAACTCGAGGCGATGGCGAAAGCCAACGTTCCGGTGGCCGACACGATGGGTGAGATTGTCACACTGACCAAAAAAGCACTCGGGCTGTAAGAAGGCTCGAGGGTGAAGGAAGAAACGGGAGGCGAAAAGCCCCCCGTTTTATTTGGTTGTGGTTGCGTACCAGAAGTGATTTTCGTAGTACCAAATCCACGTCTCGCCATCGCGTTCTTGGGTTGTGAATGTGGCTTGCTCACGACGACGGAGGCTTTTGGAATCCCAAATGGTGTACGGGGCATCCGTTTTGGTCATGAAGACATGGGGCCAGTAGGTGTGTTTCCAAGTCAATCCACCCGTCTCGAGGTGCTGCGGGAGCGGTTTGTCAGAAATCGGAATGTCCAAGGTGTATTCAGCCGGTGTTTTTGATTCCCGCGTGTCCCGGTAGAAATACAAACGGTCTCGGATGCTTGCTATGACGCACGCATCTCCAAAATTGGGCAACCGGACCCGAATCTCCAAGAAGTATGGTTCACCAAGCTCCTCGAGTTGGCGTTCCCAAGAAGCGCGAATCTCGAGCATGGCATTGACTAGCCAACGCTGCCAAGAATGCGGTGGCATGGCTGAAGTTTTGTGTTGCGAATCAATCCAAAAAGCGTTTGGCACTCTTGCGCGTTCCGAGTGATCTTCTTTCAGGAGTTCGAGATCAAGTTCCAAATACGACTGTTTCCACTCCTCAAGCATTCTGAACCTACGACGTTGCCCGCGAAGTTTCTTGCGACGATTTCCTGGACTCCAAAAAACTTTGGGTTCGGTTGCGTTGCTCATCAAGTTGGATTCTAGCCTGGGATCGAGCCTTCAATTTTCTTCTGCTAAACTCACATCATGGACAGCGCCCAAACTCGAGCATGGCACGCCGAATTCGAGGCCGCCTCAAAACGTTCCCTCGAGACTCGCTTGAAATACGCTTTCATCAAAACGTACAAACCAGTCACCCGCCAGCACCGCCGAGTACCGCGAATGGTGCGAGGAACACCTGCCGGAATGGTTGGGCTTCAAACGTGTTTGAGTTGCTGGACGCTCGGGTAAAAATTCAAAACACGTAATGAATCACGACGGCGACCGTCACGCCCAGCAGTGCACCGACGGCAACCTCGAGGTACGTGTGACCCAGCAGTTCTTTGAGTGGTTTGGGCGCGAAGCCTTCACGGACCACGGCGCGTAATTCCTCGACCAAATCGTTGATCAGTGTGGCCTGCATCCCGGAGGCACGACGAATGCCGGTCGCGTCGTACATCACGATCAGGCCAAACACGGTGGCAATCGCAAAGTATGGGCTTTGAAAGCCGTATTCCAGGCCGAGTGCAGTCGCTAGGGCGCAAACTTGCGCGGTGTGTGAACTGGGCATGCCGCCAGTTTCGAGCATTCGTTCTGGCGACCATTTGGTGGTCAGTGAACGCACGATCAGCACTTTCAGGATTTGTGCAATCGTTGAGGCGGCCAGGGCCGTCCAGAGGGCTTTGTTCGCCAGGAGTTCCACGAGTGGCATTCTAACCATGCGGGCAGGGATGGGGAAGGTTTTTGTAGACTCGAGGCGTGAGGCCAGAGGCGTTCGTGATGGGTTTGCGGGCCGTGTTTGAAACTCGGGCAGATGCGACTCGAGCGCCTGGAATGCGGGCGTACATGAAGGATCACTTTGCGTTTTTGGGCGTGTCGTCCCCGGAACGTCGTATTGCCACGAAAATATGCTGGGCGCAACTCGAGCCGAAACTCATCACTGCCGATTGGTTGCTCGAGGTCACACGCCTCGCTTGGGACCAACCGGAACGAGAATTTCAGTACGCGGCTTTGGACACGCTTCTAAAATTTCGCAAGTGCTTGCAAGCCTCTGACCTCGAGCCGTTAACGCTGATCGTGCTGGAGAAAGTTTGGTGGGACAGCATCGATCCGTTCGCCTCACACACGGTTGGTGATCTCGTCTCGAGATTTCCCGAATTGATTCCGGCGATGGAATTCAACTCGAGTCACGAGAACCTGTGGCGCAAACGCATTGCCATCCTGCATCAACTCGGCTTCAAATCCCGAACCGACGCGACGCGACTCATGGCGATTTCACTCGAGAATGCCGGGCACGATTCGTTCTGGGTGCGCAAATCCCTCGGTTGGGCTTGGCGCGAGTATTTCCGTACCGATCCCGATTTTGTTTGCGATTTCTTTGCAACGCACGGTCAAGCCTTTTCCAACCTGACCGTGCGTGAGGCGCTCAAACACGCCTGAACTCGAGCTTGTTTTTACATCTTCACAAAACGCGGCGGTTCAATCCCAATCATCCGAGCCATCATCCAAGCCTGACCTTTGTGATGCGCCTCGTGCGAGATCAGGAATTCCACCAGAACCGAAACCGGCATTTTGTTGCCACCAAACGCCTCAATCACGCTCGAGAGTTGCTCATCGCTCAGGCCCACCAGAAACGCTCGAGCATTTTCGGTGCTGGCTTTCATGCCCGCTTTGGCCGCCGCAAAGTCGCTGCTCGGTTCGGGTTTACCTGGCGCTTGTGCGTTGACCATGGCAGGGATGCGGTTGGTGCTGCCGCTGAGGTGATCGGCCAACTTGTGGAAGCTCATGCCACCGTCCCAGGCGGCAAAATCACCTTTGTCTGCGGGAATCATCTCGAGCAGGTCGATCAGTGCGCCTCGGTGCATCATGAAGGTCTGTGCGTATCGTTCGCCGTTGGTCATGGGTGTTGCCTCCTTGGGAAAATCAGAAACTCGAGGTTTTACTTTTCACTTTCAACTTTTCACTTGCTTTTATTCCAGCACCTCGAGAATCGCGTATTTCAGATACCGTGATTCTGGCACGTGCAAGACGTCCGGGTGGTCCGCGCTGGCCCCTCGGCGCTCGAGAACGCGGACTTTCACGCCAG
>JAYURE010000467.1:0-1647 GCA_043756345.1 Deinococcales bacterium
CGGACCAGACCGCGACACGACCGGCTCGAACAATTGGGTCGTCAGTGGCAAATTGACCACGACCGGCAAACCGATGCTGGCCAACGATCCGCACCTGCGCCTTTCCGCCCCGAGCCTGTGGTACTTCGCCGATCTCGAGGCCCCAGGTTTACACGCGATTGGTGCGAGCCTGCCGAACATTCCCGGCATTGTTCTGGGACGCAATGACCGGATCGCCTGGGGAGCCACCAACAGTTCCCCGGACACGCAAGACCTGTTCGTGCTCGAAGTCAAAGATGGCGCATACGCAACGCCGAACGGACCTGTCAAACTCGAGACCCGAGAAGAAATCATCAAGGTCAAAGGTGGCGCGGATCTCAAATGGCCGGTGCGCTCGAGCGCCTACGGCCCGCTGATTTCCGATGCACCGGTCGCGGGCATCAAACCCGCCGATGGTCAAGCGGTCGCGCTGCGTTACGTCAGCCTCGAGCCGGGAGACACAACACTCGATGCGTTCCTCGGATTCAATTACGCCAAGAACTGGTCCGATTTTCTCAAGGCCATGCGTTCATATGTCGCACCGATGCAAAACTTTGTTTACGCCGACGTGGACGGCAATATTGGCTATTTCGCGCCCGGAAAAATTCCGACGCGAAACTGGGATGGACGCCTGCTCGCCAGCGCCGCCAAAGGCGAAAACTGGACCGGCTTCGTGCCGTTCGATCAACTCCCGATCCTCGAGAATCCACGCGAAGGATTCATTGTCACGGCGAACAACAAGATGCTGCCGCATCAAGCTGCGTTTGAGCCGAGCACCTACACCGATCACTGGCGGGCGCAACGCATCCGTGAACGAATCTTGTCGGCGGGCAAAATTTCGCTCGAGACCATGAACGACATTCAGGCCGACACACTCTCAATCATCGCCCGAGAACTCGTGCCGGGATTGCTCGAGTTGCCCGCGAAATCTGATGCGGCACGGCGTTTGCAAGGTGCGGTGCGCAGTTGGGATTTGAAGGCTAGTTTGAAATCCACCGGCCCGACCGCCTTTGCGTTTTACTACCGCGAACTCCTGCGTGTGCTCGAGGATGAGATCGGCAAGAAGTACCACAACGTGCCGCTGTTCATTACCAAAGCATTCACCAAGGGCAGCAAATACTGCGATGACACGCGAACCAAAGATGTCACCGAAACCTGCGCGATTTTCATGTCGCAAGCGCTCGAGAAGGGCTCGGCGGCGCTCGAGGCGAAACTTGGATCGGACCCGAACGCTTGGCAGTGGGAACGGATTCACCGCACGAATTTCAAAGCAATTCTGGGCGCGGCCCCGGTGGTCGGTGGACTGTTCGAACGCAGCATCGCCAACAACGGCAGCACGTTTACCATCAATGTCGCCGGGTACAACCAAGACACCTTCATCCAAACCGCCGGTCCGAGCTATCGCGGCCTGTTCGATTTTGCCAACCTCGACTCGAGCCGTTACATGCACACGCTCGGGCAATCAGGCGATGCGTTCTCCAAACACTTCGATGATTTCCTACCACTCTGGCGCGATGTGCAAACCATTCCGATGAGCCGTCTCGAGAAGGATTGGGGCAAGACAGAAGTGCAGACGATCAAGCCGTAAAAAATTTGTCATCCACAATGTTTTCCGTAGGGGCGAGGCAT
>JAYURE010000468.1:0-4448 GCA_043756345.1 Deinococcales bacterium
CCAGCGGTATTGACGGTCACGTCGGGTCCGGCCAGTGGGGTGATCAATGCACTTCGGGTGCCCGCTGTGGGTGCGCTTCCGGGCCAGACAATCCCGCAGAGCGTGGTCAGTTGCGTTTGGCTGGCAGGTGGTGGCACGCTCGAGTAAATGATGGTGCTCTGGCTCGAGGCGTTATTGGGTAAAGGATCGAGATAGCCACTTGGCGCACTGACTGTACTGATGTTGGAAACACTGCCTGCACTGACCGCTGTTCCGCTGACATCGATGGTCAGGTACGCACCGCTGGTTGGTGGCCACACCGAGGTGTTGACCGGCAGGACTCCGCTGGTGATGCTGACCCCGTTGCCGGAACCGCCCGAGTTGATGCTTGCCGCGCCGCAGTTCGCACCGCCATGACCGCTGCAAGTCCAAGTCACGTTGGCGAGGTTGGCGGGCACAGTATCGGTGATTGTTGCCCCATTGATGCTCGAGTCGCCGAGGTTGGCCACGACCAACGAGTACGAAACCGTGTCATTGAGGATGGCCTGAATCGGTCCGCTTTGCTGAATCGCAAGATCGGCCTGGGGCACGACGCCAATCGTGCCGCTGACCGTGGCGTTGGTGCTCAGTGCGCCGCTCGTGACCGGATCGATGGCGGCGAAGACACTGGTGTTTGAAACGCTCGTGCCGACGCTGGCGGTTGCTGAAAGCTTGACATCGTAGGTGAATTCGTTGCCGTGCAAACCGGCGATCTTGCCAGCGCTAACGCTGAGCAAACCAGTGAAGGTCACGACGCTGCCCGCCGCTGGGCAGGTGATCGTGCCCGCTGAAACACCGAGGACGCTGACACCAATAGAGGCGTTACCCAAGGTTGGACTCGAGGCTGAGCAGCCCGTGGTGGCCAACGGGCTCGGCAAGGTGACTTTCATGGTCACGCTGTTCACCGGCACGCTCGAGAGGCTGGCGTAACGCACACGGTAGGTGACGGTTGCACCCGCCGGGATGTTCCCACCCGTGTAAGGCGCACCGTTGATCAGGTGAATCTCGTTGCGCACGTGCAGGTCGCCCGCCTGCGAGACGGTCGGGCCGAAGTACCGCCAGGGGTTGTCCTTGGAACCCGAGCCGTGGTTGTCGCTGCCGTTGGACTCGAAATTTAAAATCACGCCGTCGCTGGCGGCGAGCACGCTCGAGTTCAGGCGCATACGGATCTTGACGTAAAAGACATCACCGACCGCGCCATACCCGTATGCGAAACGCACGGCATTCGTACTCAAGGGTAGCGGTGCAGTGTCACTCAGGCTCGAGCCGAGCGCCGAGGCATCAAGCACGGTCGGTGAATCCGCCGTGCCGGTCGCGGTGGCCGGTCCGTCGCTGACATCGGCAATCTGTGAACCGGTGTACTGAATGCGCTGCCAGGGTCCAACACTGCCAGAGTTGTCTTTCGAGTAACCCGTGTCCGGTCCCGCCAGCATCGAACCCGAGCCGAACGGTGGCACGCCCTGACCGATACTGTTGATCACTGTGGCTGCCGAGGTGGGGGCGGTATTGACCGGCAGCGAGTTGAGTGCTCCGCCCGCACCGAAAGCATTGACCTGATTTGCATCCCAAAGGTTGAAGGCACCTACAGCTTTGAAAAATGTATCAGTGACGTTGTAGCCGTTGGAGATACCACCGCTCGCCAACGGGTTCGCGGTTGGCCCAACAGCAACGTTGCTGCCATCGGCGGTGAACAATTGCGTGCGAGTATCGGTCGAGTAAAAAATACCGGTGTCACCATAGACGTCGTTCTGACGACCGTTGAGGATGCTCGAGAACGGATTGCCAAACGGAGTCTTACTACCCCGCAAGCCCCAGCCATTGTGGGCGCGACCGCCCTGACCGGGATTCTTGATTGTGGTTCCGGTCGCATCCGTCACGAACCAAGCACCCAGCACATCAGCCCCGGCGGGAATGTAACTCGTGAAGTACACGCCGGGGCCACCGGTTGCGTTGGCCGATCCAACGGTGGCCTTCAGAACGTACTCAACGATGTCGCCAGCCTGAGCACCGGGGATGCGTGAGGGGTCGGTCAGGACGCTGACCGAGGCTGGGGTCAGTCGGGTTTGCATGCCGGTCATGAAAATGCCGTCCGCAAAGGCGGTTCCAAGCAGTGGCAGCCCTAGGACCGCGAGTGCTTTGGTCAACCGCAGCATTCGGAGGTTCTGTTCTATGACGGCAGCGCTCGAGGTTCGAGTCTGGCTTTGGGCCAAATCTAGTGAAACCTGTTCGCAGGTGTGCAGGATGCGATCACCACTGCGCCGGAATGGTTGAGGCTTCACTGCGGTGTGCGCGGGCTGGGTGTGCGCGGGCTGGGTGTGCGCAGGCTGGGTTCGCTCAGGCTGGACGATGGGTGTCGATGCTCGAGAATTCGCGGTCAGGTTCGAGGAACCGGTAAGTACAGTTTGCATCCAACGTTTGATCACCGCGAGTCGAAACGGTTTCATGCGTGCCCCGTGATTGGTACGGTCACGTTCGGGCGTAGCAACTTGAGGTGAGGTTGAAGCTTGAGCGTTTGCGCTTTCGGCGTGAAGCTCAAGGCAATTGTTTTGTTGGATTGGCGTTCTGGCTGAAAAGCGAACCAGGAATTTCCGGTCGCACCCATCACGACCATCCACAGCAGAACCATCAGGGTCACGGGCAGCAACGCGAGTGAAAGCGTTTTAGATCCAGCCTCGAGCCAGGTCTGGAATGTGTTGGGCTTGTTTGCTCTGCGGGTGCTGCGTCGCCGGTTTGTTTTGAGCTGCGAGTGGCTTCGAGGTTCGAGACGCGTGTCGGTTATCGCGGGTTGTGAGTGCATCATCGTGTCACCTTCCGGTTTGGTTTGATTGGCCAGAATTCATCGAGTTGTTTGAAAAAGACGTGACCGTCGCTGGAGCTTGAAACCAGCACGAATCCGCTTTCGGCGGGCAGGATGCGATGCTCAAGATTGGCGAGTGCTTTGCGACGCTCGAGGCTGATGGGTGCTTTGGGCTTTTTCATTCGTTTTTTCCTCCCAGATCAACGAAATTGTGAACAAATCTATTCAATACTTCACCTGCCCACGAACCGTGCTGGCTCAAAGGGTGGTGTTGCAATCTGTCGGTTTCAGAGTTGGTTATTGAGTTAACCAAAACCGAACGCGGCATTTTCAAGGTAATGCCACTTTTGAGCTTCTCTCCAGTCAACAAATTTCATGTCTTACTGAACATAGCAATTGCTTTACTACTTTTGTGTTCAATTACCACTTTATTCTTTTTTATACTTGGTAAAACGTTGTTTATAGATTTAAAAATAAAGCTTATCTACCTCGAAACTACTTTTCGAGGTAGATAAGCTTTATTTGTGTTTTTGCTCAATAGCTCAAGAAACTGCAATTAACATTTGAAATACATGTTTAAATATCGTACTCGCGGTGATCACGCTGATGTTTTGACCAGTTCACCTTCGGACAATTTCAAATTGTGTATTTATAACCAATATACCTATACTTTGGTTAGTGTCCGCCACCGCTCAATGTGCCGGGACCGGCCCATGCAAGCGTTTGAGCGATCAAAACGAGAACGAGAGAAATAAATGCGATTCGCTTCTGATTCTGTTGCATATTCACGCCCTCCAAGGCGTGAAGTAACCGTAATGACTGACTCTTCATGAAAAACTTAGGATTAAAACATACAGCGTGTAGGAATTTTTGGCCCTACGATTAGGAACAGGTTTTGGCCAAAAAACCGATAAGACTCGCGTTATCGTGAAGTTCCACAGCATCTTCAGGGGGATGAAGCAAATGGTCGAAAGTAATCTAATGTTGCGCCAGCACGTTCTCAGTGGTGACTACGGAATCGCCCTGGACGCGTTTGAGTTGATCTCCGAGCCGAGCCCAGAGGATCAACGCTGGGCTGGCTATTGCCTGCTGATGAAACAAGACCTGTTGGCGGCCCAAGACTTACTGCTCGCTGCCCGAGGCAACGGCTGCAACGCTACAGTCATCGAACTTTCGGTGCTGCACCGTTTACTGGGTGAATTGGACGTGGCACGAACAATCCTGCTCGAGTTCAAACCAGAAGGCGCTGACGTACTCGATCAAGCGCTCGCCGCCCGGGAATCGGGCGTGATTCTCTACACGCAAGGCAAACTCGCCGAGGCTGCCGAAGCACTCGAGGATGCGATCAAATTCGCCAGCAGTACACCCCACGGCCACATGATCGCGCCAGGAATCCAGTTCCACCTCGGACGTTCGCTGGCCGATCAGGGCCACAGCAAACGCGCTCTCGAGGCGTTCACCGCCTCGATGACCGAAACCAGCGACAGCAAACGCATCCTCAAACTGGGCGCTCGGGCCGAATGCCTGATTCACCTAGGACGGCTTTCCGACGCGGACCGTGACCTCTGCGAGGCCGAAACGCTCCTGCACCTGTTACCAATGGCGAAACCGGTCATGCGTTACGTGCGTGGCC
>JAYURE010000469.1:0-4443 GCA_043756345.1 Deinococcales bacterium
TGGAAATACCAATCCACTTTGGGATTCATGCTGCTCATGGGTTCTTCCTCCAAATTCGAGTGAGCATATCTCTTGTGAGCGAGATCGTTCCCTTGAGCACCTGATGACTCGAGCCAAAACCTCACTGCCCAAAAATCATTTTCGTGATTTCTCGAGTCATCAATTCGGTCGGGGCTTGATCCTGATTGGCGAACAAAATAATTGTCACGCGGTCTTTGGGAAATTTCACGAACACCGTGCGATAACCCGGCAATTCGCCCGTGTGCACATACCGTTTGCGTTTGAATCTCGAGTCCACAAACCAGCCGTAACCGTAGCCTGCGAGTCCTGGCGTGAAGACCTCGAGCACCTTCGGATCGTCCATCGCCAAACTCCATTTGAACAAATCCTCAAGCGTGCTGACCAACGCGGCATCCCCAGCGGGCGGCTCGAGGATGAGTGCAGGAATGCGTTGCCAATGTTTCGTGTACCCAACTGAAACGTTCGCTGGCGCGGCAAAACTCGAGCGCGTCAACCCGGCAGGCTCGAGCACCAGTTCACGCACCGCATCGTTAAAAGGCACGCCAGTCACACGTTCGACGATGCTTGCCAGCACAATGTACGCCGTGTTCGAGTACTGAAATTTGCTACCAGGTTTGAACTCGAGCGCCTGCGTTCGCGCCTGCTCAATCAACCGTTCGGTCGCGCCCTGTTGTGTCATGAACTCGAGGTACGCCTCCGAATACAAGCCAAGTTTTTCCTCGTAATCTGGAATGCCGCTCGTGTGCCGAATCAAATGCTTGATCGTGATTTCACGCCATTGCGCTGGGCAATCTGGAACGTAGACGCAGATGCGATCCTCGAGTTGAAGACGTTTTTGATCCCGCAATTTGAGCACCACAAATGCCGTCATCATTTTTGAAATCGACGCGACATGCTGTGGTGTTTCCGGCGTGAATGGCACTCGAGTTTCGCGGTTCGCCAGCCCGTACCCGGCCCGCAAGATCACGTTGTTTCCCTTGGCCACCAGCACCGCGCCAGAGAATTTCCCGGCCTTCTCGAGTTTCGTTAAGTACGTTTCCATGCGGGTTTTCAAGTCTCGAGGTTGTGCGAACGTTGAGGAGATCAGTGCAGCCAGCACGAGTAAGATCCAGCCTTGAGCTTTCACTGGATTGCAGGGTGCGCCGTGCGCACCGTCCGCGAAATGGTGCGCACGGCGCACCCTACTTGAGCTTTCATCACGTGCGGCGTTTCCCGTGCCGTCCCTCGAGTTCTCGTGCCACGTCTTCGAGGCTGACACCGATTTCGGCCATCGTGAACAGGGTGTGGAAGAAGAGGTCGGCGACCTCGAGTTGCAGTTCTGATTTCTGGTTGTTCTTCGCAGCGATGATGACTTCGCCCGCCTCTTCGCCAATTTTTTTGAGGATTCGGTCGATGCCAGCGTTGTGCATTTTAGCGACGTATGAACCCTCGGTCGGATTGCGAATTCGGTCTTGAATCGTGGCGAAGACGTACTCGAGTTCTGGGCCGATGCGCGTGTCCTCGTTCGCAGGGCCGATGCGCGTGTCCTCGTTCGCAGGGTCGATTTTCGTTTCAGGTTTTGCTTCTGTCTCGAGCAGGCTGTTGTGAAAGCAAGAATGTTCGAGCTTGTGGCACGCTGGCCCCGTTTGATCGACGGTGTATAAGATTGCATCGCCATCGCAATCAAGTCTGACCGAGTGAACTTTTTGCGTGTGCCCGGACTCTTCGCCCTTTTGCCAAAGCTTGTTGCGTGACCTCGAGAAGTAATGCGCCAATCCTGTCTCGAGCGTTTTCTCGAGTGCTTCCCGGTTTGCATACGCCAGCATCAGCACGTCTTTGCTGCCCGCTTCTTGCGTGATGATCGGCACGAGGCCAGTGGCATCGAAGGTCACACTCTCGAGGTTAAACGGTGGAGTGATGTCTTTTGGCATCAGGCACCAACCTGAATTTCCGTCTCGAGTCGCACTGGAACACCGTTCTTGTGCAGATACTCTTTGACTTCCCGAACCGTGTACGTTCCAAAATGAAACACGCTCGCCGCGAGTGCAGCATCCGCTCGGCCAACGGTCAAAACCTCGAGAAAATCCTCGAGTTTACCCGCACCGCCCGAGGCGATCACTGGAATGTCCACTTCGGCTTTGATGGCGGCGCAGAGTTCCACGTCGTAGCCCGCTTTCGTGCCGTCACCATCAATCGAATTCAGAACCAGTTCCCCCGCCCCGAGCGCCTGACCTCGAGCCGCCCAACGAATAGCGTCCAAGCCGGTCGCCTCGCGTCCGCCCTTGACGAATGTCTCCCAACCTTTGCCATTGGCGCGGCGTTTGACCTGCATCGAAAGCACCACGCATTGCGCCCCGAAATGATCACTGGCAATGCGAATCACCTCCGGGTTTTTGACCGCGCCAGAATCGATGCTGATCTTGTCCGCGCCCGCCAAATGCAGGCGGCGACAATCCTCTAATCCGCGCACGCCACCACCAATCGTTAACGGCATGAAGACGGTTTCCGCCACGGAATTTGCCCAACCCATGTCGATCTCGCGCCCGTCTGAAGATGCGGTGATGTCGTAAAACACGAGTTCGTCCGCTCCCTCGAGATCGTACTTGCGGGCATACTCAATCGGGTCGCCGATGTCACGAACGTTCTGGTATTGCACGCCTCGGGTGACACGGCCTCGGTCCACGTACAGGCAGGGGATGATGCGTTTGGTAATCATTTGAAAAGTGTATCTGGAACCTATCACGTATTTTTGCCGTAAAATCTGTTCATGGCAAAATCGAGCGCATTTGTTGAATACATCCTCGAGTGCCTGAACCCGCTCGGCAGCGTCACCGCCCAAAGAATGTTTGGCGGTCGCAACGTTGCCCTGGATGACCTGACCTTTGGCCTGATCTTCGATGACGTGCTGTATTTGAAAACGGACGCGCAAACCCTCGAGACTTTCACCAGCGCCAATCTCGAGCCGTTCACCTTCTACAAGCAGGGCGAATTGGTTTCAACGAGTTACCTTCAAGCCCCGGATTTGCTCGAGGATTGGGATGCCTTCGAGCCATGGGTCATGGGGGCGCTCGAGGCGGCACGGCGGGCCAAAAAACCGAGAGCAAAAAGCGTCAGTGATCGGGCTCGAGCCGTGATGAAAGTCTGCGGGTTTGCTGTGATTGCACCTTTGAGGCTCGACCTTCGTCTACTTTTATGCTCAGGCCCATGTGACATAATGAGTCCTGATTTTCATGGGCGACCCCCTCACCCAAAAGCTTGCTGGTATCGTTCGGTCCATTCGGCGGACCGGCTCGAGCCGTGCCGAAAACTGGGGTGAGATGTGCTCACAGATCATGCTGAATCACTCGAGGTTTCCAACGTGATCCTCTATCGCGCCCGTGTCTTTCACACGCCGGTCAATCCTTTCGAGTACGAGCACGCCATGGAGCATTTCGAGGATGGCGCGATTGCCGTTGATGGCGACAAAATTGCCTCCTGCGGGCATTTCGATGACTTGCAACGGTTCCACCCGACCGCGTTGGTCGTCGATTGCCGTCCGGGAATCATCCTGCCAGGATTCGTCGATTGTCACGTGCATTTCCCGCAAGTCAACGTCATTGGCGCGATGGGTTTGCAACTTTTGGAATGGCTCGATCAACGCACCCTGCCCGAAGAAACCCTGCTCGAGAATGCCGATCACGCCCGCACGCTCGCCAAGGAATTCTTGCGTTTGCTGGCCAAGAACGGCACGACCAGCGCCTTGGTTTTCGGGGCGCATTTCAAGAACGCGATGCACGCCTTTTTCGAGGAGGCGAGAACGTCCGGGTTGCGCATCACCAGCGGCATGGTCTTCTCGGATCGGATGCTGCGCCCAGAATTGCACCAAGACCCTCGAGTTGCGTTCTTGTCCGGCAGCGAACTGATCGAACGTTGGCACAATCGCGGTCGCTTGCGGTACGCCGTGATGCCACGTTTTGCGCTCTCCTGCACGGACGAAATGCTCGAGATGTGCGGCGATCTTCTGGCCCTGAAACCCGATCTCTTGTTTCACTCGCACATCAACGAAAACCGTGCCGAGATCGATCTGGTCAAAAAACTTGCCAAGTCCAAAGATTACCTCGAGACTTACGAACGGTTCGGCCTGGTCGGAGCACGAAGCGTTTTTGCGCACAGCGTTCACCCGTCAGATTCCGAACTCAAACGCATGGCCAAAGCAGGCTCGAGCGTCGCGCATTGCGCCAGTTCCAACGCCTTTATTGGATCAGGATTGATGCCGTTGCGCCGTCACATCACCTACGGCGTGCGCGTGGCTCTGGGCAGCGATGTTGGTGGTGGGACTGGATTTTCACTCTTCAAAGAAGGACTCGAGGCGTACCAGATGCAAATGCTGCGCGATGCCGGTTCTGGCGATGGTGTCGCCCTGACGCCCGCCAGACTGCTGTACCTCGCCACCCGAGCCGGAGC
>JAYURE010000470.1:0-4438 GCA_043756345.1 Deinococcales bacterium
TGATCCGAGCGCGAGCAACGAAGTTCGAACCATCCTGGAATTCTGCTTCATACATCCTCCTTGGAACTTGGGGCGGAATTCGCCTTTGAGTGAAACTCGAAAAATCAAGTCTGGAAATGGGTTTGAGAATCCTGCGGATATTTTGGAAATTACTGCTCGAACACAAATTGACCCTTGCGCATTAACGGTTCGCTCGAGCCGTCCGCGAACACACCATCGACATCCATTTCACTCGAGCCAATCATCACGTCGGCGTGTCCGTTGCTGAGGTTGCCGCCCTTTGCCATGAATTCCTCGCCGCTCATTTCGCCACCGTCTTGAATCGTGCCACGGTAGGCGAACCCAAGCGCAATGTGGTTGGCCGCATTTTCGTCCAGCAGGGCCATGCGAAAGACCACACCAGTTTTATCCACGGGCGAACCGCTGGCGACCAGCGCAACCTCGCCCAAGTAATGCGTGCCCTCGTCCATCTCGAGGTATTTTTGCAATGCCCCCAAACCAACCTTGGCGTTCGCATTGACAATCCGACCATCTTTGAACTCGAGGCTCCAATCTTCGCAGAGCGTGCCCATGAAGCTTCTGGGTTTCGTGCCGCGCACCGTGCCATTGACACGATCCCGATGCGGCGCGGTAAAAACCTCGAAGGTCGGAATGTCCGCGACGTAGACCGCACCGTTTGGAGCGACGGTATCGCCACCGCGCCAAACGTGATCGTCAGCCAGTCCAAGCTCGAGATCAGTTCCTGGGGCGCGATACCACAACGCGGAATAACGTTTGGCGTTCAAGTATTCGCGGCGTTTGCGCAAGGTTTCGCAATGCACCCGCCACGCGGCGCTCGGGTCGGGCTGATCAATTAAAACCGCGTGTGCCATCGCTTTGGAAAACTTCTCGAGCGCATTCGCATCGTCGGGAAAAATCCGATCTGCCCAAGCCTGCGTCGGGTACGGCACGACCGTCCAATTGAATTTGTTGCTGCCCAAGCGTTCCCAGAACAACCCAGTTTTGGAATCCAACGCATTCTCTTCGATTAGGACCAGATCACCGTCAATGCCCTCGAGCAGTTGTGGGTCTTGACTGAATATCGCCAGCACCGCGTCATCGGCGGCAGCGGTTTCGTTCATGACCTGCGCTTGCCATTCGTAAACTTCGGACAGCGATTCCTTGCTGGTATACAACAGCCGTGAGCGCCGAACTTGTTCGTCCTGCCAGTAGACATGGACGTACTTTGCTCCCATTTGGTACGCCTGATTGACCAGTTCTCGCACGAACGCGGCCGCACCAATATCGGCACTCAAGAGCATCCGTTGACCCGGTTGTAAACCGACACCCACCTCGAGTGTCAACTTGGCGTACTGTTTCAAAAGCGCATCGAAATGGTTCATCAGGCATTTCCTTTTTCGCTGCGGGTGGCAATCCGACCACCGGCACGCACGTAACGAAACTGATTTTCGACGGCCACGAAATCGAGCGTCATTCCAGTGGCCGGACCCTCGAGCACCACGCAAATGTTGGCTGAGATGATCTTCAATCGCATGGCGGGAAAGACCATTTCAAACGATGGGATTTGCACCCGCAAGGTCAACGAATCGCCGTCTCGCGCCACCTCGAGCCCTTCGTTTTCTTTGCCGGTCGGCACGGCGTACCAACCCGTGAACGCCTCGAGTTGATCGACTGAAACATGGCTTGCTGGTGGATTGCTAGGCGGGATGTTGAACAGATGCTCGAGTGCCCAAGCGGTGACTGCCGTGTTCAAAGCCATTCCACCTTCGCCGTTCGTTTGGCAGGTGAACGCAAAATTTTCTTGTACCGCGAACCAGAAGTGCGATTGAAATCCGGGCACGCTGCCACCGTGCCGGATCACGCGAACCGTGCGACCATCATTCGTTTGCTTGTCTTCGACGAACCAGCACAAACCAATGAATTCATTACCGCCCGCCGAGATTCGTGGTGTTTGCATCTCGAGCCGCGAAGCCGCATTGATGGGCACATCGCCCAATTGCCCCATCTGAAAACGGGCGTAACGCATTTGATTGCGGGCACTGGCGACCAATCCGCCATCGGCGTGATCGTATCGCGGCAAACGCCAGACTGGAATCACTGCGGTTTGATCATCCTCAGATTGCTTGTGACCGATTGCGGTGCGTTTCGTGATCGCTTCAAACGCCCAAAGCACCGTGTCGTGCAATTCGAGCGGCTCGAGGATCGTTTCACGCATCAGTATGTCCAACGTTTTCCCAGACACAACCTCGAGCACGCGTCCCAACAACACAAACGCGGAATTGCTGTACGACATCAACGCATCCATCGGTGTGAGTTGTGGCAGTTCTGCCATCGCCCGCACGTACAACTCGAGCGCGTTGGAATCGTCACCCGTGTCCAACTCGAAATCGCCGAACCAACCGCTGGTGTGCGTCATCAAATGCCGCACGGTCACTCGAGCACTCACGTCCTCGTCTTCAACCTTAAAATCTGGGATGTACTTGCGAACCGGTGCGTCCAACTCGAGCAGGCCATCTTGAACCAGTTTCATGGCGGCGGTCGCGGTGAACGTCTTGGTGGTGCTGCCAATCTGAAAGAGTGTATCCGCCGTGACCGGCAATGGATTTGCGACGCTGGTCACACCCAAAGAGACGTAATGTTCCACGCCATCGACGATCAAACCGATGCTGACCCCGGGCACGTGATGCTCGAGCATGGCTTTCGTGGTGAAATCCTCGAGTGCCTGTAGTTTTGTTTCAATCGTATTCATATTGTTATTCACACTGTCTCCAATCGTTTGCCAATGGCAACATCGCCCCATTCGGTGTGCGCGTGAAGTTCAACGCCGGAGTCCGTGAACACGAACCTGTGCTCGAGTCCTTCGAGTGCCAGGTTTTCGCTGCGTGACGTGAATGAATTCAAGGCCCGAGGTTCGAGCCGATTGGTTTCTGCGTGTGCTGCGATCAGCAATTGACCATGCTCGAGGGAGATGCGAACCGCACCCGAACGTGGCATGGCGTACATCCCGATGACTCGCTCGAGGTCATCGGGATTGGCTTTGAATCCGGTCGCCGGGATGGTTTCGGGATTTGGAAACGATTGGTACGGTTCGGTTTGAAGTCTGGCCATCAGGTGGAACAGGTTGCCGAACAATTGCATTTTGGCGTAATCGACTAGGTTGAACAGCACCCCGAGTGCAAATCCGTTGTCGGGTGCGAGCATGAAGTACGCGCCCATCGTGCCGACGCTGCCGCCGTGCTCGACCGAACGAACCCCGTGCCGCTCGAGGGTTTCCCAGCCGAAGGCGTACCGGATGTTCTCGAGTTCGACTGAGCTTTCGCCGGTCACTTGAGGCCGTGTGATTTCTTGAACCGAGGCTTCGTTCAGGATGCGTTTGCCGTTGTGCGCCAGTCCGTTGTTGAGCAGCATCTGCAAGTATTTTGAGATGTCGCTCGCGGTCGAAACGTGCATTCCCGCTGGGCCGTAACCGCGATTGACGAACGCTGGCCGCACAACCTGTTGCGAGTGCGTTCCGGCACGATGACCGTTCGTGTCGCCCAACGCCCCGGGCTGCCAATACTCGAGCGTGCTGTCGTGCATTTCGAGCGGTGCGAAAATGTGTTCGCGCATGTATTGCTCGTAAGGCAGACTGCTCAGGCGTTGCACCATCAGCCCCAGAATGTTCCAACCGGAATTCGCGTAGGCGTAACCGCTGCCCGGGGCGTACTCGAGCGCGACATCGGCAAGGCTTCTAACGCGATTCTCGAGCGCGTCGTCTTCGGTTCCGCCATCGTGTTCGCTGCCGCCCAAACCGGAAGAATTCGTCAGCAGGTGCCGCACGGTGATGCTCGAATCTCGAGGATCGTTCACGCGAAAATCCGGCAAGTACGTCGTGATGGGCGTGTCCAATTCGATCAGGCCACGCTCGAGGAGTTGCATCACGGCAACGGCGGTGAATGCCTTGCCGGTCGAACCGATGTGGCAGCGCGTGTCCGGCGTGAACGCATTTTTTGTCTCGAGGTTCGCCTGACCAAATCCTTTGGCGTATAGCGTGCCGTCACGGTTGAGGATCACGACGCTCAGGCCCGGAACGAGTCCGTCCGCCAGGCTTTCTTGAACCAGTGTCTCGAGTTTTGTTCGCATTGCTGTGTCCATTTTTGTCGCTCCTTGTCCGTTCGATTCGGCCGTCCATCCGGCATGGCGTTTCATTTCGTTTCCCAGCGAATCCATAAAGCTGGTGGTGATCGAAACTCGTGCCCGCGAGGTTGACAAGGCCGATCCGGGTCGAGGCGCAATCCTGGAAGTCGTTCGTACAACACCCGCAATCCAATCTCAGCCTCGAGCCTTGCCAATGCAGCGCCCAAACAGAAGTGCCGACCAATCGCAAATGAAAGATGGTTTTTGGCGTTCGCTCGTTCGGGCTTGAAATCGTTTGGATTCTCGAATTTTTCGGGGTCAC